>JAEXBK010000148.1 GCA_023394035.1 Bacillota bacterium | reverse complement strand
CGTTACAGTAGAATAGGGAGCGTGCAGAGCGATATGAACAAAATGAATTATGATGTAAGGGACATAGCTCTTGCACCCTCAGGACACCGCAAAATAGAATGGGTAAAGAACAATATGCCTATTCTTCGTGGGCTTGAGGAGGAATATGTGACCTCAAAACCGTTTGAAGGTCTTAAGATAAGCCTTTCCGTCCACCTTGAAGCAAAGACGGCGTATCTGTGCAAGGTGCTTGCGGCGGCAGGTGCTGAGATGTCGGTGACGGGAAGCAATACCCTCTCAACTCAGGATGATGTTGCGGCTGCACTTGCCGATGATGGTCTAAAAGTGTTTGCATATCACGGAGCGACTCAGGAAGAATATGACAGACATCTTGAGATGTGTCTCGAACAGAAGCCGAATATAATAATAGATGACGGCGGCGACCTCGTATCGCTTGTTCACACCAAACGCCCTGATCTTGCGGAAGAGGTTTACGGCGGATGTGAGGAAACGACAACCGGAGTTATTCGTCTCAAGTCCATGGAAAAAGAGGGCATCCTCAAATTCCCTATGGTAGCCGTAAACGATGCGGACTGCAAGCACCTGTTTGACAACAGGTACGGTACGGGTCAGTCCACATGGGACAGCATAATGAGAAATACAAATCTCATAGTTGCGTCAAAGACAGTTGTTGTAGTAGGATACGGCTGGTGCGGAAGAGGCGTTGCGATGAGGGCGGCTGCCCTTGGTGCAAAGGTCATAGTGACCGAGGTCGATCCGGTTAAGGCTATAGAAGCAAAGATGGACGGCTACGATGTTATGCCTATGGCTGAAGCCGCAAAGCTCGGAGACTTCTTCGTAAGCGTGACGGGATGCTGCAGGACTATAACAGTGGCTCATATGCTTACAATGAAGGATCAGGCTATACTCGCAAATGCGGGACATTTTAACTGCGAAGTCGATATGGCGGAGCTCGAAGCAGAATGCACCGAAAAACACGAGGCGAGAAACAATATAACGGCATACGCTCTCAAAAACGGAAAAACCGTTAATGTCATCGGTGAAGGTAAGCTTGTAAATATAGCGGCTGCTGACGGACATCCTGCGGAAATCATGGACATGAGCTTTGCGGTACAGTTCCTTTCTGCGCTTTATATCAAGAACAATTATAAGAGCCTTTCGCCAAAGGTTATAGATGTAAGCGGAGAAATAGACGCACTGGTTGCCGAACGCAAGCTTGCGGCATGGGGCATACAGATAGACAGACTGAGCGAAGAGCAGAAGGCGTATTTGAACAGCTGGAATTTTTAGCCTATACATATAAGAAGGAGGAGATAAAATGACTTATGAAGAAATAAGAAATCAGGCGGCTGCAGCCGTTATGGAGCTGCTTGAAAAATCTCACCTTAGAGCAGGAGATATTTTTATTGTAGGTTGCTCGTCAAGCGAGATAAAGGGCGAGCACATAGGAAAAGGCTCCGATATAGATGCGGCAAAAGCCGTATATGACGGAATATATCCTTTGCTTGAGGAGCGCGGGATATATTTGGCGGCGCAGTGCTGCGAGCATCTTAACAGAGCTGTAATATTAGAGCGTGAAGCTCTCCTTCCGGGGCAGGAGATAGTAAACGTAGTACCGCAGCTTCATGCAGGCGGATCGTTTTCGGTGACTGTCTATAACAATGCTAAGGATCCTGTTGCAATAGAAACCGTTAAGGCTGCAGGCGGCATAGATATAGGCGATACGCTCATAGGAATGCACCTAAAAGCCGTTGCTGTTCCGGTGCGCATAGCTCAGAAAAAAATAGGCGAAGCAAATGTCGTATGCGCAAGAACGCGCCCGAAATTTATAGGCGGTTCACGCGCTGTATACGATGATGAGCTTTCGGGTGGAGACATAAAGAGATAATAACTGATATTAAGAGGTAAGGCATGTATATCTTTGATACGGAAAAAGCAAAACAAGACGTAATACAGTGGATTCGCGATTTTTTCGCCCAAAACGGCGCAGATTGCAATGCTGTTGTCGCAATAAGCGGAGGAAAGGACAGCTCGGTAGTTGCTGCCCTTTGCGCAGAAGCTCTCGGCAAGGAACGCGTTTACGGCGTACTTCTTCCTAACGGTACACAGCACGATATAGACATGTCGTACAAGCTTGTAGAACACCTCGGAATCAATTACACGGTGCTTAACATAGGCGGAGTATATGATGCGGCTATTACGGAGCTTGAAAAAAATATGCCTGTAGATATAAGCCGTCAGACAAGGACTAATCTGCCTGCAAGAATAAGAATGGCAATGACATATGCGGTTTCACAGTCGATGAACGGCAGAGTTGCAAACACATGCAACTTATCGGAGGACTGGGTCGGATATTCTACGAGATACGGAGATGCGGCAGGAGACTTCAGCCCGCTTTCAAAATTCACCGTTAAAGAAGTAATAATGATAGGTGAATCACTCGGGCTCCCTGATGAGCTCGTACATAAAGTACCGATAGACGGACTTTCAGGACTTACAGACGAAGAAAATTTAGGCTTCACATATGAGGCTCTGGACAAATATATAAGAACAGGCGTATGCGAAGAACAGGAAGTAAAAAAGCTGATAGACAGCAAACGCCGCTGGAATAAATTCAAGCTTGAGCTTATGCCAAGCTTTCCCTATGATGCACCGATACTTGCAGCAGATGAAGAATAATAAGGAAGTCTTTTATGAAACTGAAAAGCTTATTCCCGGAATTTAATAACAGCAGCTCAGGTGATATTGAGATAAGCTCCATGACATCAGACTCAAGGTGCGCAAGCAAAAGCTCTCTTTTCTTTGCGGTCAAAGGGCTCGAAACAGATGGGCATCTCTTCATAGATAAAGCCATAGCAAACGGGGCAGTTGCAGTGGTTCATCAAGATGATGTAAATCAACTGGAAGGAATAGTTTACATAAAAAAAGACGATGTTTTGGATGAAATAAATAGAACCTGCAATATCTTTTTCGGCAAACCGTCTGAGAAGATGACTGTATATGGTGTTACGGGAACGAACGGAAAAAGTACGACTACCTGCATCATAAAAGACTTGCTCGAAAAGATGTCGCACAAATGCGGATATATGGGGACAATTGCCGTGCGATATGGCAGCATAGACAAGAAGCCTAATCTGACCACGCCTGATCCCTTCGAAATACACGAAACACTAAAGGCTATGTACGATGCCGGGATGGATTCCGTTTCGATGGAAGTGAGTTCTCACGGTCTTGCCCTTAAGCGTACAGGCAGCGTTGATTTTGATGTGGCGGTATTTACAAACCTGACATGGGATCATTTGGACTTTCACAAGACGATGGACGCTTATTTTGAAGCAAAGCAGAGTCTCTTCAGCGGAATCAAAAAAGACGGTGTGGCTGTTCTGAATGCGGATGACGAAAGCGTAAAGAAATTGTCCGAGATATGTGCATCCAGATTCGTAACATACGGCATGTCACCTGAATCGGATTACCGTATAAGCGATATAAGGATGAACGAGAACGGCACGGAATTTGAACTGCAAATTCCTTCTGCACACAAATTTATTGTAAAGACAAATCTCGTTGCAGACTATAATATTTCAAATCTGACGGCGGCAATCGCATCCATACATCAGATGGGCTTTGAAATAGAAGATATCATAAAAAGCTGCCTTGAAATATCGCAGGTTGACGGCAGAATGGAAAAAATCAAGAATGATAAGGGCATCAATGTAATCGTTGACTATGCGCATACACCTGACGGCTTCGAAAAGATATTCGAATTTGCAAATAAAGTGAAGCTGCCCGGTGCAAGGGTATATGCGGTATTCGGCTCTGCAGGGAAGCGCGACAAAGAAAAACGTCCGGTTTTAGGTGAAATAGCAGGGAGATACTGTGACCGCTTATTCCTGACAGAAGAAGATCCTCGGGACGAGGCAGCGGAGGATATAGCAAAGATGATAAAAGGCGAGCTCAGCGACGACAAGGCGTATATTATACCTGACAGAGTTGATGCTATAGCAGCTGCCATAAATCATTCAAGGAAGGGTGATATCGTTCTGATACTCGGCAAAGGCGACGAAAAGTATTTGGATCGCGGTGCAGGCAAAGAAGACTGGCCGGGCGATAATGTTGTAGCGGAAGAATTGCTAAACGGCGGGAAATAGTTTAGCAGAGTCAGACTTTAAGAGAAATTTAAAGAGAGTGTGAGATTTTTTCTGTAAATTAACCTTCTATGGCAGTTATTAGAAGAGTCTCGCCGGAATTGGCCGACTCTGTTGACAGCTTAAATATAAAATATTAGACAAGACATGTCAAGAACCGCTC
>JAEXBK010000094.1 GCA_023394035.1 Bacillota bacterium | reverse complement strand
AAAGCAAGATGCAATCATTACGGACTCCCTTTGGGAAGCTGCTCAAAACAAACTAAAATCTCAAGCCAAGAAATATGAGCATTCTTACAAGGGGAAGGAAGAATATACGCATTTGCTGTCCGGCATTTTAAGATGTCCGATATGTGATGGACCTCTTTATGGAAATCGATATCGCAAAAAGAAAAAAGATGGCTCAAGATATAAAGAGAGTTTATATTATAACTGTAAACATAGGCGTCATGTAGACGGCAAGCCATGTAATTTCACAAGGCAGATAAATGAAAAAGTATTGGATGAAGCGGTAGTAGAAATTATTTGCCAGATGGTAAAGAAACCTAAATTTGTTGAGTTTATGCGAGAAAGTATCAGCCTCAAGGTCGATACCAAAGAGATAGACAAGGAAATTGAAATTTCTCAAGAAACTCTTAGGAAAGACTATAAAAAGAAAAATGCCATATTGCCGGAAATAGATAATCTTGATATTGAAGATAGGCCCTACAAAAGAAGAAAGAATGATTTAAGCCTAAGGCTCGATAAACTCTATGACAAAATAGAGGAAATGGAAACTTCTTTAGAGGATGCCAAGAGACGAAAACAAAGCCTTGAAACCAACAAAGTTTCCAGCGATAATATATACAAGATTTTAATGAATTTTGAAAAGCTCTATTCTCTAACTAATAATCAAGAAAAACATCGCATCATCGAGTCTTTAATAAATAAAATTGAAATCCACAAAAACAAAAAAGAAAATGGACAATGGCTCAAGGCTATATATTTCAACATTCCTCTTATTAAAGAGGACTTGAATTATGGGCTGGACAATTTGAATACGGTCGAGTGTGTAGTATTGATAACGCGCAATATATAGAGATGTCAAGGCGAACGAACACAATATGCTGTGATTTTGCGCATATAGAGAGTGAAAATTGCCTACTTATCATTGGCGATAAAACATGATATAATTAGGCTATATTAAAATAGGAGGTGAGCTTGTGGATTCAAAGATTTGGTATATCCCGGCGAAGAATGACCGTTTGGAAAAGAAAGTCGGAATATATTGCAGGGTCAGTACAAACGAAAAGGAGCAATTATATAGCCTCGCGGCACAGATTTCCGCTTTGACAAGGGCGGTTGCGAATGTCAGTCAATGGAGACTGGCAGATGTTTTTATCGATATCGCATCAGCGAAGGGGGAAATTCCAAGACGTGAATTTGAACGACTGCTTCGAGAATGTGAAGCTCACAATATCTCCGTTGTCCTCACAAAAAGCATCAGCAGATTTGGCAGGGATACTGTAGATACTTTATCAGCACTCAATAGACTGAAAGCGGCAGGAGTCAGAATCATATTTGAAGAAGAAAATCTGGATACCGATAAAGTCATAGGTTGATAATTGAAAGAGGTGAACGGATGCTCCAAAACAACATAGAACTGGATCTGAAAACAAAGCTGATCGAGAGCGGCACAACCCAGACGGAGGTGGCGGAGAAGGTCGGAGTATCCCTTGCCTATGTGAACCGCACCACCAAGGGTCGGGAGCAGATCGTTAACAAGACCTTCGTGAAGATGATGGACGAGCTCGGCTATGACGTGGAGCTGACATATAAAAAGCGGGAAGGAAACAAAAGCAAATGATGATAAGCCCGGAGGGATTCATATCCCAACACAGGAAAAAACCATATGAAGAACTTCTTGCCCTGCGTTATGATCTGTTCGCTGATATCCAGCGCTTTGAGCATAAGGAGATTTCCGAGGATGAATGGATGATAGTTAAGGAAAGAATCGAAGCAGACTTATTTAGAAGAGGGACACTATGGCACGACAGAGCATTTTTGACATGAAGGTTTCAAAAATCTATCCGTTGTTGCTTCAGAAAGTGGAGCGTAAAGGCCGGTCAAAGGAAGAACTGGATACCGCCATAAAATGGCTGACCGGATACGATATGGATCAGGTTGATCAGGAAATGACCTACGGAGATTTTTTCAAGCAGGCACCTGCCATGAATCCGAGGGCAGAACTGATCAAAGGAAAGGTATGCGGAGTGCAAGTGGAAACGATCGAAGATCCCATGATGCAGAAGGTGCGCTGGCTGGACAAGCTGGTGGATGAGCTGGCGAAGGGCAGGCCGCTGGAAAAGGTGCTGCGATGAATAACGGGAAACGATATGAATATGATGCGGTTCTCTATGAGCTGGATGATAACGGCGGTGCTTATGTGATCTTTCCATGGGATATACGGGAAGAATTCGGAAAGGGACGTGTGAAGGTTCATACACTGTTTGACGGCATCCCATATGACGGAAGCATCGTCAATATGGGGGTGAAGAATACGGACGGTTCTGTCTGCTATATTATCGGCGTACTGAAGGCGATCCGGAACAAACTGAACAAACATGATGGCGACACGATCCGAGTGGTGATCGAGGCGGAGGAGTAAGAATATGTGGAAATGCCCGAAATGCGGTCGGAGCTTCAGCAGTGAAGGACAGGGTCATTACTGCGGCAAGATTGAAACAGTAGATCAGTACATTGAAGAACAGGATGAAAACGTCAGAGCGTACCTGAATGAAGTCCGCCGGATCATCCGCAGCGCTATTCCGGGAGCACAGGAGAAGATCTCGTGGAGTATGCCAACATACTGGAAAGGCCAGAACCTCATTCACTTTGCTGCGGCGAAAAAGCATCTGGGACTTTATCCGGGCGGAGAAGCAACCACGATTTTCGCTGAGAAACTGGCGGATTATGATGTGAGTAAGGGCACGATCCGGCTGCCCTATACCAAACCGTTGCCGGAAGATTTGATTACAGAGATTGCAGTGTGGTGCTATGGGAAGTATGCAAAATGAATCGAACTGTGATTTGAATGTCAGGACGACAACTCGGGATTAGTGGAGTAGAATATGGATAAAAAAAGGGCTTTGTCTGGCGCCATAACATTTATAACCCTGATGGGAATCGTAAGTCTGTTTTCGGACATGACTCATGAAGGCGCCAGAAGCATATTGGGCGAATATCTGAACCTCGCAGGGGCATCCGCTGCAACCATCGGATTTGTGTCCGGTATAGGAGAATTGTGCGGGTATTCACTAAGGCTCATATCAGGATTTATAGCAGATAAAACGAAGAAATACTGGACATTTGTTATCACAGGCTATGTAATACAGGTTCTGGCGATTCCTGCACTGGCACTCGTACCTGAACATGGCTGGATTTGGGCCTGCGGTCTTGTGATCCTGGAGCGTATCGGAAAAGCGATAAAAAAGCCTGCCAAAAACACATTGGTAAGCTTTGCGGCAAGCGAGATCGGAACCGGAAAAGGCTTTGCCTATCAGGAGTTTCTGGATCAGCTTGGCGCGTTTCTCGGACCGGTACTGCTTTTTGTAATAGCTCTTGTAAAAGGTACAGACGACCTTTTTACAACATATAGGATCTCTTTTGCGATACTGCTTGTTCCTGCAATGATCACCATAGCTCTTGTTTTGACAGCAAAGATAAGATACCCTGATCCGGAGATCTTTGAAAAGCAGGAAGATAAACCGGCAAGCTTTGAATTCAGGAAGTCATTTGTTCTGTTCATGGCGGCCATCTGCTTTTTTGCTTTTGGCTTTGCAGACTTCACCCTGATCACACTTCATTCGGCTAATACCGGAGCATTTAATGAATCCATGCTCAGCCTGCTATATGCTGGGGCAATGGCTGTGGATGCCTTTGCTGCACTATTCTTTGGCTGGCTTTATGATAAGGTCGGGCTGAAGGCTCTGATCATTTCCACACTATGCAGCACATTCTTTTCATGTTTTGTTTTTATGACTGGAAATGCCTGGTTGATCGGAGCTGGGATAATTCTGTGGGGGATTGGAATGGGTGCGCAGGAAAGTATTATGAAAGCAGCTGTCAGCGGAATCGTCCCGCGTTCCATGCGAAGCACCGGTTTCGGAATATTTGAGATAGGATTTGGTATTGCGTGGTTTCTGGGCAGTTGGCTTCTCGGTGCCCTGTATGATTTGAATCCTGTGTATCTTGTCACTGTGTCTGTGGTATCACAGTTTCTGGCGATTGCATTTTATGTTTTATGCCTCCGGTGCAATAAGACAGAGTGCTAACAATTCCAGCTTATTGACATGTTCCCGATAACGGGCATGTGCCCAAAACCGGTTGATATGTTCCTGACGAACAGGCAAAACGTTGATATGTTCCTGGACGCGATTTTGCGAACAGGCATCGATCAGTGGACAAGTTCCCACTTACTGGCGCAGGTATGATTTAGTAGTTTCATTTCCTCGTGCCATGTGGAGACGGTAGCATTATTGTCCAAACTTGATGTCGATAAACATATAGATGTTGAAATTAAGCTTGATGAGCTTGATTTGACAAGTGCCGAAAGTAAAGCGACTTATGCACAAATCAAGGAATATATATTGGAAAAATTTGATTTAAAGGTTTCGACACTCTATATTGCACAGATTAAAAAGAAATGTGGAATTGTACTGAGGGAGCATTATAATAAATCAAAAAAAGAGAAACAGGTTATTCCACAATGCACACCGGAAAAAGAGGAAGCTATCATGGATGCGTTAAAGCATTTTAAAATGATTTAGTAGAAATGGAGGGTATTTATGAGATGGATAATAAAAATAATTTTGTTTCCAATAGTATTACTTCTATCAATACTAATTTCTTTTCTAAAATTTATATCAGCGTTAGTGGAATGATTTTAGGAATATTATCATTCTTAGTGGTATTAGGTTCGATTGCAGCACTTGTGCAAAAAGACACAACTACTTTTATTCAAGCACTGATAATAGCATTTTTGATAAGTCCCTATGGATTACCTAAAATTGCATTATGGGTTACAGCATATATTGAATTTGCAAGAGATAGATTGAAAGAAATATAAAGAAACTAATGAGGCGATAGATAAAATACTATCGTCTTTTTTCATGCTGAAAATTGAAAAGAAAGGAGGCGACGATATGAGTATGTATTTATTTGATGAACAGCCTATTGTTGCAAATAAAGCATTAGCAAGAGCATTAGGGTTAAATGAAGCCTTAGTATTGCAACAGATAAACTATTGGATTGAGATAAATAAGAAGTCCGGTAAAAACTATCATGATGAGAAATATTGGACATACAATTCTATAAGGGCATGGCAAGAAAATGATTTTGACTATATGAGTGTTGATACAGTAAAAAGAACTTTTGTTAGTTATGACATGAGGGCAATAAGCATTATACGAATTGCTCTGCTTATGGAGAAAAAGGCGATATTCCAAAAGACTTTAAGCAAGGAGATTTTGTAAAGCTCTTCGGTCAGGAGAGAAAGTCAATCCTATGGTATTTAGATTCTACCATAGAAGGCTCGATTTTAATTTACAGACTTTTTCTCACACCCTCTTAAATAACTAACTAGCCTCATTTTTTCACTTTATCTAGTGTGGTGCTATAGTACAAATGATGGATTCATAAAATTATAAGGGGCTGTTACTCTAACGATTAGAAATCAGTGCGACAGCCCCTTGAAAATATTGGCGCTCTAAATTATCGTGTGGGTGTGGGTGGTCTCTAAATTATCGTGTGGGCGTTTTTCGCCCACTTTTTTCTTGCGTGTGGGTGATCTCTAAATTATCGTGTGGGTACAAAAAATCCCCTCATAAGTTATGATTGAATTGCCAACTCAAATCATAATATGAAGGGAGGAATATATTATTCCTAACATTGATTTTACCACACTGATGCTGAATGTCTCTAACTCTGACATCAAAAAAGCGAACATTTTTTCTATCAATGATACCGTG
>JAEXBK010000019.1 GCA_023394035.1 Bacillota bacterium | reverse complement strand
AAATTATCGTGTACATAGCTGCTTCTGTTTATAAAACCCACTATCTGCTCATTCGTTTCTGTAAAATTTGCAATAAAATCGCCTGTTTTGCGTTCAGTCGAATTTTCTTTTACACTAAAATCTCCTATACCGAGACATTCGTATTTTTTGCCATCTGCCGTCTCGATTGACTTTCCGACCATTTCAAACGAATTACCTGTCATCAGGATGAGTGTTCCTGAAGCTGCTGCTGCGGCAAATGAGTCTTTTGCCTTCATCAAATGCGATAATGCAACCTTTTGGTTCTTTTCCGTCCCGCTCCCCGCATATATAAAATCGTAATTCGAAAAATCAATCGTATCACCTATGCTTTTTCTATCTACTGCCACATCATGGCCATGAAGCTCAAGATGGCGCTTCATCACTTCTATATTGCCTCTTTCGCCGTAGAGATTGAGGATATCATGATAAATATGCAAAATTTTCAGGTTCATGTCTATCCCTCTCTTTCTACTAAGCTTAAAAATTTATCTCTATCAGAAAAACATGTAATTACATATATAAATTCTTTCTTACCCTGTATGAAGCCTACGCAATCGCCTATATTCTCGATTACTCTTATCTTCTCACCGTCAATATTCAGATAGCTGAATAGGTTTTCTAAATCATTACAGTATTTTCCTGATAAAATGATTTCTTTGATGTTAGGAGAATTCAGCTTTTCGAAGCCTATATCCCAAAGCCAGGAAACCTCGCCTGTAAAATATTTTCGGCTTATGGCATCGACGATTATTACTACTGAAACATCACGCTTATCGTTTGCCGCAATGCTTATAGACTGGTCATACGAAACCGAATTCTCGTGTTTTGATGTCAAAAGCACACCTTCTGCCATACCTGCCTTAAACGGAATTGTTCTTCCGCTCGTAAAAGTATGATGCGACAACGTTTCCGCAATTATTTTTTCGTCTATGCCTATAGTTCTGCAAAGCGCAAAGGCCGCCACGATATTATATGCCGTATATATGTTGCAGAAGTCCATTTTGATTTCCTGTATCTCATTTATTATCATGCTCCCGTTTTCGAGATCAAGAGACGTTATCCTGAAATCTGCCTCATTTGTCTTGTAGCCGCACGATGAACACTTGAACTTTCCGATTTCACTGTAGTTGTAATAATCAAAATCAAGCTTCGAGAAGCATACAGGGCAATAGCTATAGTCCTTGTATACGCCCATAGGCTCTTCTGTTGAGCCTGCAAATTTATCGACCGAAAAATATACGATTCCACTCTTGCCGAAACCGTATTGCGATGTAAGAGGATCGTTTGCGTTAAGTATGAGCTGTGTCTCCGGTTTGATGCTCTGTAAAACAGAATCATATACAAACTGCGGATGTCCGTTTCTCGTAAGCTGATCTCGGTAAAGATTGAGTATCAGATAATGTGTCGGAACGATCTGCTTGAACGTATGTCTTGCAAATCTCTCGTCTGTTTCGATCAGTATATAATCTTTTTTGTATTTGCCGAATACAGAGCACTCGTTCAGTATAAAAGTTGTAACACCTTCTATTTGGTTTGAGCCTTCACGGTTGTATGCAAACGATTTACCTGCATTTCTGAGTACAGATGCGATAAGCTCAACAGTTGAAGTCTTACCGTTACTTCCCGTAACAGCGATTATACACTCGGGCTTCTTGATTCTTGACAATATGTCAGGGCATATCTTGAGGGCAATTTGTCCCGGCAGGTTACTGCCTCGCCCTAACAATTTCCCTATAAACCTGACCATTTTACATACTATAACAGCAAAAAAAACTCTCATAACTTATACTATTCGCCTCTAATAATTATCATTGTAAATACTTGTCTATTATACTTCATTATAAGTTATAACACTGAAAAAATAAACATAAAAATACCGATACTGCAAAACCCCATAAGAATTAAAAAAACGCCTGATATAGAAGTGAATATGTCACTGCAAAAAGGCGTTCTGTCATGTCTGTTTGATTATATATCAGTCTATTATGACACCATCCTCGTCAACGCGCATTTCCGAAGCGTTGTCTGATGAGGAGGATTTGCCGCTTTCCTCGTGAAGCTTTGAAATAAGCTTCTGCTCAAGCTCGTTCATAAAGTCCGGACGTTCATCGAGATATGTCTTGACATTTTCTCTGCCCTGACCGATTCTCTCTCCGTTATAGCTGTACCATGAGCCTGACTTCTCTAAAATTCCGGCATTTGTAGCACAGTCAAGAAGATCACCGGAGCGTGAAATGCCTTCTCCGTACATTATGTCAAATTCGGCATTCTTGAAAGGAGGTGCAACCTTGTTCTTAACGATCTTGACTCTGGTGCGGTTACCGAGCATATGATCGCCCTTCTTGATCGTTTCTATTCTTCTTACGTCAAATCTCATAGTAGCATAGAATTTCAGAGCTCTTCCGCCCGTAGTGGTTTCAGGGCTGCCGAACATTACTCCAACCTTCTCACGCAGCTGATTGATAAATATTATGCACGTATTCGATCTGCTGACAGTTCCTGCAAGCTTACGGAGCGCCTGCGACATAAGTCTTGCCTGAAGACCGACATGAGAATCACCTATATCTCCCTGTATCTCCGCCTTAGGTACGAGCGCAGCAACTGAGTCGACAACGATTATATCTATAGCTCCGCTCCTTGCAAGCATATCGCATATCTCGAGTGCCTGTTCTCCTGTATCAGGCTGCGAAACGAGAAGCTCGTCAACATTGACTCCGAGGTTCTTTGCATATACGGGATCGAGTGCATGCTCGGCATCTATAAATGCCGCCTTGCCCCCCATCTTCTGAGCTTCTGCAACCATGTGAAGCGTAAGTGTTGTCTTACCTGAGGATTCTGGTCCGTAAACCTCTACAATCCTTCCCTTAGGAACTCCGCCTACACCTGTTGCAATATCAAGACTGATAGATCCTGTAGATATCGTCTCTAGATCATCGATTCCAGAGCCTTCTCCCATCTTCATTATCGCACCCTGACCGAACTGCTTCTGTATCTGATTCAAGGCAGCTTCTAAGGCCTTCTCCTTTTCTGAAGCTCCCATCTGTATATCCTTCTTAGTTACCATTAATACCCTCCGTTATGAACATTTGTTCTTTTATTATATTACCCTGTCGCAAGGAAAAAATCAAGCATTATTTTCGGCAATATCGTTATTGTCATGCTATTATCTTCCCCTTACTATGTCAACTGTGATCTGAAATTATTTTTCTGATTTCGTCAAACATACAAAGGCAACAATAGTATCTGTTTGCATTTCTGTCCGTTTTACCTGTTCTTATTTCCCTTACATGTTCATTCCCGTTATATATAATTCCTACATACATAAGACCTGCCGGTAAATCGCCATCCGCATCAGGACCTGCAACTCCTGTAGATGAAATGCAAATCATGCTTCCGGTCTTTTTTCTGAGTCCGCGCGCCATTTCTATAGCCGTTTCAGGGCTCACCGCTCCGAAACGATCAATAAGCGCAATAGGAATTCCAAGCTCTTCCGATTTTGCTTCCACAGAATAAGTAACCAGTCCGCGATCAAAAACAGCAGATATACCTTCTACATTTATTAGCTGTGAAGAAAACATCCCTCCCGTGCAGGATTCGCATGCGGAAATCGTTATTTTGCGCCTTATGAGCTCTTTACCCACCGCTTCACAGTAATCCTCATCATCTATGCTGTAAATCTTATCTCCTATAATTTCCCTTATCCTATCCGTCATATCGGCTACGGCTGTTTTTGCTTCTTCTACGCTTTTACGCTTTGATGCGACTCTGACCGTAGATTCCCCATCCTTCGCATATGTCGCTATCGTAGGATCTGTCTGAGCTTCTATCAAAGGCAGCAGACGTGTTTCGAGGGATGATTCCCCTATGCCGAAGGTTCTGATGACCCTGTAATAAATCGTTTCGTCGGAGAATCTCTCAAGATACGGTTTTACACGTCTCTCCCACATTCTTGTCATCTCTTTCGGAGGTCCCGGCATACAGATTACAGTCTTCCCGTCCTTCGACAATGCAAAGCCCGGAGCCGTACCTATGTCATTATCAAAGACTACGGCTTTTGACGGCATCATAGTTTGCTTATAATTGTTTTCCGTTAACTCAAAGCCTCGACGCTTTGCATATCCTTCAAGTGCGGCAAGACTTTCGGCATGGACTACGAGTTCATCACCGAATACCTCCGTTATCGTCTCTTTTGTAAGATCGTCCTCTGTAGGACCAAGTCCTCCCGTTGCAATTATCATGTCACATTCCGGAAGTATCTCTTGAAGAAGCTTTGCAAGTCTCCCGTTGTTATCGCCTACGGTATGATGATACATTACGTCAAAACCGAGAAGATTAAGCTCTGATGACAGAAATGCCGAATTTGTATTTACTATTTGTCCAAACAGAATTTCCGTTCCTATACTCAAAACAGCGCAGCGCATATTCCCTCCTGATCAAAGTCGTTACAGTTTATTTCTCCGATATTTCGCTTTTGTATAAATTAGGATATTTCTTTTTGTCCTTCCTTATAAGCCTTATTATCATCAAAATCCCCAAAGCACAAAGCACAAGCGAAAAAATCCATGCTCCGTGTGAGCCCACATATTTGTAAAGCCGGCCTGCAGAAAGAATCGCAATACCCTCTAAGATACCCCTGACGATAGTCGTAAGTCCGGTTATTCTTCCCCTGTGAGTTGCCGGCGTTCTCGCCGAAGTATACGGGCCGTCTGCAACCGCATGAAAAATCTCACCCCAGGTGAATATTATCATTGCAAAATAATACACAGGAATATTTCCTAAAAATACCCAGAAAATTGCAAGTCCTATCATAGAAAGGAAGACACAGAAAAATATTTTTTTCGTGTCTGCCATATGCTCAAAGGCTCTTGTAATTATCGGTGTGAAAACAACGACAGTTATACAGTTGATGCTCGTAATTGTCCCGAATATAAGTGCTCCGTTTTCTCCGTGTATCCTTCCTAAATCTATCGGAAGCAAATAGTTATACATCGTGTATGC
>JAEXBK010000117.1 GCA_023394035.1 Bacillota bacterium | reverse complement strand
TCTAATAGACTCAAACATCCACCTCTGTACCATTTTTGAAGACTACCGTGTAGTGTTCTTTATCCTTTACCAAAATATAGTCAAGTAACCCTGACCACAAGTCTTCATCAAATTTAGTAATTTCACCATTAATTCCATCTAAATTTTTTATGAAATTTTCAAGCATAGTTTTTCTGTTTTGTTTGATTTTTATTTCATTCTCTACCTCAGCTAACTTAGAATTAACTTCTGAGTATCTTAAGACGGAAGAAATAAACAATATATAGATGCACCAAAATAAATATCTCGGAGCTTTTAGCTCCGGATATTTATTTTATTTTTTGATGAATCTGAAGAATGGCATTATTGATTTAGCCGCACCTGTTTAGTATAATGCAGTTATATGAGTTTTCATTATTCTTAGGAGGAAACGAAATGGATCAGCACTTTGATTACGGTCCTGTAGACCGTATACTTGAAGCCCATCCGCACAACGAACGCTCCACGATAACCATTCTTCAGGAAATACAGGAATATTATCATTATCTGCCTGAAGAGATATTCCCATATGTCGCAAGGGTTATCGGCGTAGGAGAGGCAAGACTTTACGGAGTCGCAACATTTTATGAGAATTTTTCGCTGGAGCCGAAGGGCAAATATGTCATCAGGTGCTGTGACGGTACCGCATGTCATGTAAGAGGCTCGCAGCCTATTTTCGAAAGGCTTCAGCAGGAGCTTGAGCTTACAAATGCGAAGCATACGACGGACGATTTAAGCTTTACGCTTGAGACGGTTTCATGTCTTGGAGCATGTGGTCTTGCACCTGTCATTACGGTAAACGGCAAGGTTTATCCGGCTATGACGGCGGAGAAGGCACTGGCGCTTGTTGCCGAACTGCGCAAGGAAATAGAAGCCGAAAACGGTGCTGCGGAGGTGAGCGCATGAAATTTTTGAAATCACGTGAAGACCTTATAGCTTTGAGAAACGAGTGTGAGCGCGCTTCCGAATTCGAAAAAATACGCATAATCGTATGCGGCGGAACCGGATGCGTAGCCGGCGGTTCGCTCGAGATATACAGCGGCCTTAAGGAGCTTCTTGAGGAGAAGAATATCCCGGTAGATGTTGACTTGGCAGAAGATCCTCACAGAGACGTAATCGGACTTAAGAAGAGCGGCTGTCACGGCTTTTGCGAACTCGGACCTCTCGTATGTATAGAGCCGATGAACTGGCTTTATACTAAGGTTCAGCCTTCGGACTGCGAAGAGATAATCGAAAAGACTATCCTCAAGGGCGAATACATCGAAAGGCTTGCATACCGGATGAACGGCAAGCCTTATCATAAACAAAAGGATATTCCGTTTTACAAAAAACAGACGAGGCTTGTGCTTGAGCATTGCGGCGGGATCAATGCCGTTTCGATAAGAGGATACCTCTCGGTAGGAGGTTATAAAGCACTTGAGAAGGCTTTGTTTGAAATGGAGCCGGAAGATATAATTTCGGAGATCAAGGAATCCAAATTGCGCGGCAGAGGCGGCGGCGGCTTCCCTACGGGCGATAAATGGGAATCATGTCGCAAGCAGAAGGAGTTTCCGAAATACATAGTATGTAACGGCGACGAAGGGGATCCAGGCGCATTCATGGATCGCTCTATAATGGAAGGCGACCCTCACAGAATGCTCGAAGGAATGATAATTTCCGGTATAGCGATCGGAGCTGCGGAAGGATATATATACGTAAGAGCGGAGTATCCGCTTGCTGTCGAGAGGCTCGAAAATGCAATCAAACAGGCTGAGGAGCTTGGACTTTTAGGTGACAGCATACTCGGAACCAATGTCGGATTCCACATACATATAAACCGCGGCGCAGGTGCTTTCGTTTGCGGAGAAGGCTCAGCGCTCACTGCTTCGATAGAAGGAAAACGCGGAATGCCTCGTGTTAAACCGCCGCGTACTGTCGAGCACGGACTTTTTGACAAGCCTACAAACCTGAACAATGTAGAAACATACGCAAATGTTCCTATAATCATAGACAAAGGTGCGGCTTGGTATAAATCAATAGGAGTGCCGGACAGCCCGGGGACAAAGGCTTTTGCCCTGACAGGCAATATCCAGAATACAGGACTCATAGAGGTTCCTATGGGAACAACGCTGCGCGAGGTTATCTTTGATATAGGTGGCGGAATGAGAAATGACGGAAAGTTCAAAGCCGTTCAGATCGGAGGTCCTTCAGGCGGATGCCTTACGGAAAAGGATCTCGATATGCCGCTGGATTTTGACTCACTTACGAAAGCCGATGCGATGATCGGATCGGGCGGAATGGTAGTAATGGACGATTCTACATGCATGGTGGAGGTTGCACGCTTCTTCATGAACTTTACTCAGAACGAATCGTGCGGCAAGTGCGTGCCATGTCGCGAAGGAACCCTCAGAATGCTTCAGATACTCGAAAAGATAGTATCGGGGCAAGGCGAAGAGGGTGACCTTGAGCTTTTAGAGGAAATTGCAGATGTCGTATCAAATACTTCGCTTTGCGGACT
>JAEXBK010000104.1 GCA_023394035.1 Bacillota bacterium | reverse complement strand
CTTGCAGGCATAACGCTCGACACAAACAGATTTGCGGTCAAAACAGGCGTAAGAACCTTCGAGGCGGCGGCGTGGCTAAAGAGGGCAGGCGCAGATACGACGGAGGTAAAGAGATTTTTCCAGACGGATATAGATACATTCAGAGTAAGATCAAAGGCGATTGCGGCAGCGGAATTCCACGACAACGGAATTGCAACATCGATATGCGAGGGAAAAAATTTAGACGTCAAGGTAATAAATTCACAGGTTGCGGACGAGCTGCTTGATATAGCCGGCATCAAAGCGTCCTTTGTTGCAGGAAGAGACGAAAAGGGCGAGACCTGCATAAGCGCGAGATCGCTCGGAGACGTTAACGTTCAGCTCATAGCAGAGAAGCTCGGCGGCGGCGGACATCTTTCGACAGCGGGAGCGCAGGTAGATATGAGTCCGGAAGAGGTAATAAGACGCGTACTTGAAATGATGGAGGAGAAATAAAGTGAAAGTAATTCTGAAAAAAGATGTTAACGGCACAGGAAAAGCCGGAGAAATAGCAAATGTAAATGACGGATTTGCAAGAAATATGCTGATTCCTAAGGGCTTTGCAGTCGAAGCGACTCCTGCGAATGTCAGGGCGCTCGAAAAGGAAAAGGCCATGATAGAGCAGCAGGCTGCAGATAACAAAGCAAATGCGGAGAAACTTGCAAGCGAGCTCAAAGACAAAAAGATAGTCATCAAGACAAAAGCCGGAGACGGGGGCAGACTTTTCGGCTCAATTACATCAAAGGACATAGCTGATGCCGCAAAAGCACAGCTTGGAATTGAAATAGACAAGAAAAGGATAGACCTCGAAGGTCCTATCAAACAGCTTGGAACATCGAGAGTTCCTATAAAGCTCTATCAGGAAATCAAAGGAATCCTTGTCGTGGAAGTTGCCGAAGCTTAAAAGAGGTAAAAAATGGCAGAAAGAATACCGCCGCATGATAAACAGGCGGAGAAAGCCGCACTCGGAGCGGCAATGCTAAGCAAGGACGCCCTTGCTGACATTTTGGAGATAGTAAAAGAAGACGATTTTTACGATTCTGCACACAAAGAAATCTACGCAGCGATGATGGAGCTTTTCAGAACCAACACGGCGGTGGATCTTGTTACGGTGTGCGACGAGCTGAAACGGCGCGGAAGTCTTGAGCTTGCAGGCGGCAGATCATATGTTGCCTCGCTTCCTTCGGATGCGCCTTCTGCCGTAAATGCGGCGGGATATGCTAAAATCGTAGCCGAGAAGGCAATGCTCAGAAGGCTGATTTGGGCGGCTGACGACATAAGAGAGAAGAGCTTTGCAGAGGGTGACGAAGCCGAGCAGATCTTAGATCATGCTGAGAGGAGCATATTCGAAATAGCCCAAAAGCGCCAAAGCAACAGTTATTCCAAGATAATGCAGATCATGATGGAAAACATCGATATGATCGACAAGGCATCAAAGGCATCGGGCGGCATTACAGGGCTCACCACGGGATTCAGCAAGCTTGACGACAAGACATCAGGCTTCCAGCCGTCGGATTTGATCATCCTTGCGGCAAGACCTGCGATGGGAAAGAGCTCCTTTGCACTTAATGTTGCACTTAACGGAGCAAAAAAAGCGAATGCGACAACTGTCATATTCAACCTCGAGATGTCGAAGGTACAGCTCGGACAGAGACTTCTTTCGATGGAATCAAATATAGAGCTGAATAAGCTGAGGTCGGGAAAGCTTGAGCCCGGCGACTGGCAGAATATCTTTGTTGCGGTTGATACATTGTCAAAGCTGAATATTTTGATCGATGATACTCCGGGAATTACAGCCATGGAGATGAAAAATAAATGCAGAAGAATCAAGGCGGAGTATGGAAGTCTTGATTTGATAATAGTCGATTACCTGCAGCTTATGAGCACGGAAGGAAGATCGGAGAGCAGGCAGCAGGAAATAAGTAAGCTTTCGAGGTATCTGAAGCTTTTAGCGAGGGAGATAGACTGCCCTGTAATCGTTCTTTCCCAGCTTTCGCGTGAACCCGAAAAAAGACAGGACCACAGACCTATCTTGTCGGACCTCAGAGAATCGGGATCAATAGAGCAGGATGCCGACATGGTAGTTTTCCTTTACCGTGACGATTATTACAATCCGGATACGACCGAAACTCCGGGCGTATGCGACGTAATACTTGCAAAGCACAGAAACGGTGAGACCGGAAGAATAAAGCTTGCGTGGGTAGACAGATATACAAAATTCAGCGATCTTGCTTATGAAGACAATGAAGAATTTTAGAGATGAACTACATTAAATCAAAAGTAAAAGACATATATCTCACGGACATACGCATCGAGAGCATATTTATCGAAGAGCTCATGCCGGGTGCACCGGCTGACTTTGTTAAGGTCTACCTTTATGCAAGGAGCTATGCCGAAACGGGAAGGCAGCTGAGCGACAGGGTTATCTGCGAGCAGCTTGGCTTAAGTGCGGCAAAAATAAGCGAAGCTTGGAGCTACTGGGAGACTCTCGGGGCGATAAAGAAATATCATGCGAGTCCAAACGACGGGCCTTCGCTTACGATAGAGTTTACTAATCTCAAGGAATCGTTTTACGGCACTCATACCGAGACCGGCGATGGTTCCACGACATCGGGCGACGATGTAAGCGCACCTCAGACGGATTTTGAGCAGATATCAAGAGACCTGATGAGATCAATAGAAAGAAAGCTCGGAAATACGATGAGCAGCAGCGATATGCAGACGATACTTTCGTGGATCAAGGATGAGGGTGCATCGCCGGAGATTGTTTTTGAAGCTGTTTCTTATTGCGTAGAACGCGGAAAGACGAGCTTCAGATATATGGACAGCGTAATAAGAAGCTGGATCTCAAAGGGCTTTACGACGGCTGACGATATAAAGGCACATCTTGAAGCAACGGATCGCAGACATTATAACTATCGCAAGGTCATGCAGGAGCTCGGCTTTACGAGGAATCCTTCTGCTGCCGAGAAGCTTATGATGGACAGATGGTTCGATGAGATGGGCTACAGCATGGAGAAAATCATAGAAGCGTGCGGCAAGACTGTAGGCATATCAAATCCGAATCTTAAATATATAGATGCAGTGCTTTCCAATTGGAAGAAAGAGGCAGACGAGGCCGAGCGCGACGTTAACGAGGCGAGGCCGGTCACACAGGCGGTGCTCAACAAGTATTACAGCTCACTTAGGAAGAAGGCTGAAAGAGAAGCGAAGGCAAGAACGGAAGAGATATACACGAAGCTTCCGCGGATACGCGACATAGACCTCAAAATAAACGAAGTTGGAACAAATCTCTCAAAAGCGATATTCTCGGATCAAAGCGCAGCCAGAAGACAGCGTCTGCAGGAGGAAATGGAAAAGCTTACGGTTGAGAGAACAATAATCCTCGCAGACAATGATTTTGCCGGAGATTACACGGATGTAAGCTATAAATGTGATAAGTGTAACGATACGGGAATAACTCACATGGGTGATCCGTGCTCATGCAGAGCCGAAAGGATGGGAGAGGCACAGGAATGGCAAGAGAGAAACGCAAAAAAAGGAAAAAATTAAATATAGTGCGTTTTGCGGCGACGCTTTTGATAGTCTTTCTCTTTGTGCTATGCGGATTTTCCATCAAAACCATCATTCAGCTGAACATAGAGAAGCAGCAGCTAAAGAAAACCAATGCGGAGCTTCTTTCGCAGAAGGAGGATCTGATAGCGGAGCTTAAGAACGTAAAGGATCTTGACTATATAGAGGAGCAGGCACGAAAGCAGCTCAAGATGATAAAGCCCGGCGAAGTTTTGTATGTGCTCGATGACAAAAAAACGGACAGCGAAAACAAGGATGGAGAAACAAATGACGGCGGCAACTGATAACAGATCATCAAAGCCTGTGATCAGGGAAGTGATAGTCGTCGAAGGCCGTGACGATACGGCTGCGATCAACAGAGCAGTAGAGGCGGTTACGATAGAAACTCATGGTTTTGGCATGTCCGCAGAAATGTGGAGGCGGCTTGAAGCGGCATATGATTCGGTGGGGCTGATTGTTCTTACTGATCCCGATCATGCAGGGGGAAAGATACGCCGCAAGATAAGCGAAAGATTTCCGCTTGCGAAACAGGCATTTCTTCCGGAGGACGAGGCTACGAAAAAAGGCGATATAGGCATAGAGAATGCTTCCCCGGAGTCCATAGTTGCGGCACTCGGCAAAGCTCATTTTACGGCGAAAGAGCCCGGCCTTGAATTTACCATGAGGGATATGGAAAATGCGGGCTTTAGCGGTGCAGAAGATTCCAAGGTCAGAAGAACCGAGCTTGGAAGAATTCTCGGAATCGGCTATGCAAACTGCAAAACCATGCTTAAAAGGCTTAATTCAATGGGAATAAGCCGCGAGGATTTTGAGGCGGCCGTAGGAAAGATAGACAAAATATAAAATATGGAATTATACTCAGAAAAAACGATAAACGAAATAAAGAGAAATCACGGGTTCAGAAATTCAAAGAGCCTCGGACAGAACTTTCTTGCCGAGAAGGAGATAATTGACAGCATTATAGATGCAGCAGATATTTCCGGCGATGATTTTGTTGTCGAAATAGGACCCGGCTTTGGCGTGCTTACGGCTGAAGCCGCAGCAAAAGCAGCGAAGGTATGTGCGATAGAGCTCGATGAGCGGCTTATTCCGATACTCGGAAAGCTGCAAAAGTCGTATCCGAACATAGAAGTTATAAATAATGATGTGCTGAAGGTAGATATAGATAAGCTGATCTCGGAGCGCGGCTTTGAAAAGGCAAAGATAATAGGAAACCTTCCGTATTACATAACGACGCCGATAATAATGTCCCTTCTCGAAAACAGGGTGGCGGCGGAAAGTATAACCATAATGATGCAAAAGGAAGTGGCGGAGCGCATAGTATCTCCTCCGGGGAGCAGGATATACGGGGCGCTGTCCGTTGCGGTACAGTATTATTGCGAAGTAGAGACTGTTGTGGATGTTCCGAGCACATGCTTTGTTCCGCAGCCGAAGGTGGATTCAGCGGTTCTTAAGCTTATACCGAGAGAAAACCCGCCGGTAAGCCTGATTGACGAAGGCATGTTTTTTAAGTGCGTAAAAGCCGGCTTCGGAATGAGGCGAAAGACCCTTCTTAATTCGCTCCAGGGAGCGGGATTTCCGAAGGATGACGTGATATTTGTCCTCGAAAAAGCCGGAATAGATTCGAAAAGAAGAGCCGAAACATTATCCCTTGACGAATTTGCATCCTTGTCAAACGGATTCTCCTCCATATCAGAAAGGTGATTATGACGAAAAAAGAAAGATTTTTTGACTACATAAAAAAGGGCGAGCTTATTTGGTGTTTTTTGCTTGGGTTCGTTCTTAATCTGATAATAGAAACGCTTGCGAGAAAGGGTACTGCGGGACTTGAATTTCTTGCGGCACAACCTGTTGTATTTCTTTACAATGCGCTGCTAATAGCGGCGACGTTGTCGGTTGCTTTGATTTTTAAGCGCCGTGTGTTTTTTATCATCGTTATTTCAGCCGTATGGCTCATGATCGGAACCGCTAACGGAGTAATTCTAATCGAAAGAATGACGCCATTTACGGTTAAGGATCTTTCAGCAATCACGGATGCGGCAACAATCATTACGAACTACTTCAATAAATTTAAGCTTGCCTTAATCGCAACCGGTGTGATAGTCGGAACGGCAGGGGTGACTTTGATATGGATAAAATCTCCTAAAACGAACAGAAACCTTGCAAAGTCGGTAGTCAAGGTGGCACTTATGACAATTTTTCTGTTCGTTATGACTACTGCCCTTGTAAGGCACGGCACGCTTGCGACATTTTTCGGAAACCTTGCATACGCATACAGGGATTACGGCGTTCCGTATTGTTTTTCAAATACATGGCTAAATACCGGAATAAAAAAGACTCCTGAATATTCGAGCGAGGCGGTAAGAAGCCTGATGCCGGATGTTGTACCGGAAAAAGAAGGAAACTCCACGTTGCTTAAGGAAGACCCGAAGGGAACGGAGCCGAATATTATCGTGCTCCAGCTCGAATCCTTCACGGATCCTGAGCTTTTCAACAAGATAAAGACGGCAAATGACGTTATACCTAATTTCAGAGCTCTGTCAAACGAATTTTCGAGCGGCTATCTTACGGTTCCTGCCTGCGGAGCGGGAACTGCAAATACCGAGTTTGAAATATCGACAGGGCTTTCAATCAAATTCTTCGGTCCGGGTGAATATCCGTTCAAGGCGGTTCTTAAGAGCAAGCCTGCGGAGAGTATTGCTGTTGCGCTTAAGAGCATAGGCTATAAGGCTCATGCGATCCATAACCACAGAGCGCTTTTCTATAACAGAAACAAGGTGTTTGCGAATATCGGATATGATGATTTTACGTCGGTAGAATACATGCACGACGTTCCTAAGACACCTAAAAATTGGGCAAAGGATAAGATTCTTACCGAATATATCATGAAAACGCTCAAATCCACCGACGAAAAGGACTACATATACACTATCTCGGTGCAGGGCCACGGCAAGTATCCGCCGGAGCCCCTCATAAAAAACCCCGATGTCGATATAACCGAAGCGCCTACGGATGAGCTTAAGTGGAAATACGAATATTATTATCAACAGCTTTATGAGATGGATCAGTTTGTAAAGGATCTCATAAACAACCTCAACAAGCTTGATGAGCCAACTGTTCTCGTAATGTTCGGAGACCATATACCGGCTCTTGACGTTACTGCCGATTCATATGACAGATCGCTTTTTGAAACGCCATATGTCGTATGGGATAACATTGGACTTCAGAAGACGGATGCAAATATGCAGGCATATGAGCTCATGTCAGAGGTGTTTAACAGGGTCGGAATCCATAAGGGAACAGTTGTGACATATAACCAGAGAATGAATCACGGCTCACAGGAATACCTTGAGGGGCTTAAGGTTCTCGCCTACGATATGCTCTACGGAAAGGGCTATATATACGGGGGAACGAATCCGTTTCATAAGACCGACCTCAAGATGGGGGTTAACCGCGTAAAAATCGAGAAGGTTGCCGTTGTAGGCGGTAAATACTACATAAAGGGAAATAATTTTACGGAATACAGCAAGGTGACGCTGAACGGAGAACCGCTTAAGACGACATATCTGAGCCCGACTCTTCGCGTGCTTGAA
>JAEXBK010000087.1 GCA_023394035.1 Bacillota bacterium | reverse complement strand
CTGATCACCTTTTCGATTATTTCGATATGGATGACGGGTATGCGGTAATGGAAATAACCGTTCCGAGCAGATGGATAGGAAAGCAGGTCGGTGAGCTAGCCGTAAGAAATAATTTCAGGATAAACATACTTGCCATAAAAGAGGGCACTAAGTTCAAGATGCAGATCTCAAAGGACACGACCTTTAGCGGCAGCGAAAAGGTTCTCGTTCTCGGCAAGGAAGAGGATATAAAGCGCTGTATCGAGGTATAGCGGAAAGAACGGGGGCAGTCATAAGGAGGAAATATGAGTATTCTGCAGAGCATTATGGATACGTCTATGCATGCGATAATGGTAATAGATGAAAGCGGAAACGTCATTCATATAAATAAAAAGGCAAAAGACTGCTTCGGACTTGTCAATCTTAACGATTTTTCTCACGGAGAAGGCAAGATAGAAAAAGGCGACCTTGTTTTGATTGCGGATTCATCGCTTGGCGGGGATGACGGAGAGCTTAAGGCATCAGACCTGAAAGCTATAGGAATAGATGGTAAAAAGATAAAGAAGGGCGATATGCTCCTTGCGGCAGGATGCTTTGAGGATAAATCGTTTAAGCCTATATACAAATCGATTTCAGGAAGCGAAGCACGAAAAATACAGATTGCGGCATCATGGAAAAGAATCCCCTTCAAAGTCGAAATGGGATACAACAAAAGCGAGATAACGGTAGGTGAAACTTCGTATTCAATGAGCTATTTCCTGAATATAGGACAGCTTGTAGTAGTCGATTCCAAGACGAAGAAGGTGAAATTCTGGCAGGAAAAGGGATACTCGGCAAGGAAAGAGGGAATCGGATTTCTTCTGAGAGGGAAGAGCTTTTCGGCAAAGCACCCGAATATGGAAACCGAGATAATAGGCAGGAACTTCCGAAGCTATTTTGAGGGTAAGGAGTTTGTAAAAGACCTCGATGCTGTAATGTGCGGAGAGCTTGATTCCGTATCTGATGGCGAATATGCTGTCAACGGCTTTCCTCTTGTGGCATCCGTAATACCTATAAGGGAAGACGGCAAAACATCGGGGCTGATCGTAAAATTTCAGAAGATAGATGATATAAAAACAACTATTCTTGAGCGGAATCTCGCCATAAAGACTGCAGAAAAAATGTATCAGGAAATGGACAAGGTTTTTATGATGGACGATTCGACTTCGTTTTCAGGTATATTCGGAAGCAGTACGGCTATGGCGGCGGTACGGAGAAAAGCCTACAAGCTTTCACAGCTCGACTGTAACATTTTGATAACAGGAGAATCAGGAACGGGAAAGTCATTCCTTGCAGAAAATATTGCAAAAGCTCAGAATAGAAAAGGTCCGTTTATAAAGGTGGATTGTACGACGATTCCGCCTAACCTGTTCGAAAGCGAAATGTTCGGATATGTGCCCGGCTCTTTTACAGGTGCAAGCACAAAAGGAAAGGCAGGGTATTTTGAAGCGGCAGACGGGGGAACGATTTTTCTTGATGAAATAGGTGAAATTCCGATCGGCATACAGGCAAAGTTTTTGAATGTAATTCAAAATAAAGAGCTTTGCAGAGTCGGCTCAACAAAGACGCTGCCGGTGGATGTGCGTATAATTGCAGCAACCAACAGAAACCTGAAAAAAGAAGTCGCAGAAGGCAGCTTCAGGCAGGATCTTTACTACAGGCTGTCGGCATTTTCCATAGAGCTTCCGCCGCTAAGGGACTGTCATGAGGATATATGCTTCATCATAGACAATCTGATGGATAAGCTGCGAGTGAAATATAAAATGCCGGACAAAGTGCTTTCGGGAGAGGCGTTCAGCAAGCTTTTGTCTTACGACTGGCCGGGAAATATAAGGGAAATCGAAAACGTGCTCGAAAGTGCGGTCGCATTATCGGAATCGGACATAATCTATGAGGAGCAGATTTGTCTTGAGGATGAAACGACGCTTCATGAAACTCTGAAAGAGCACATAGCGTCGGAAGAAAAAAAGATGATAAGAAAGGTGCTGATTCAGTGCAGAGGCAACAAGAAAGAGGCTATGGAACGCCTTGGACTCTCCAAATCTGTGTTTTATACCAAAATCAAGGGGTATAACATAGAAACCTGAACAAAATCATCAGCCGTCGAACAGTCCCGAAATTAGGAACGGCATTCCTGAAAACAGGACTAAATTCGGCGCAGGCAGGCGTGCTGCCTAAGAAATATAATGAAAAGCGATTGGAAACAGGTGAAAATTGTGTATTTCAATCGTTTTTTTATTCTTGGCGTGATTCTTGCTGTATATTGTTGCAGGACTTTTAATTATGGCTTGTATGATCGAGAAGGAGGTGGAAGCTTGAAATTTTGGAAGATGAACGGAGCCGGAAACGATTTTATAATAATTAACAATATCGAAGAAAATATTCCGGAGGACGCTCTTCCTGCATTTGTAAAGCATGTATGTAATCAGCATCTGTCTGTCGGAGCCGACGGTCTTATGGCGGTTGAAAGAGCGGAGCATGAAGGCGATTTGAAAATGCGCTTTTATAACTCTGACGGCTCTGTAGGCGAAATGTGCGGTAACGGTGCACGATGTATATGCAGGTATGCTTTTGAAAACGGAATGGCAGGAGATGTTCAGAAAATAGAGACGATGGCAGGGCTTGTAATCGGAGAAAGGATAGACAAGAGAAGGTACAGAGTCAGGCTGAACGACCCTGCGAGCTTTGACCTTGAAGCCTCTGCTTTGATTGACGGTAAAGAAGTCAAATATTCGTATGTGGAGCTCGGAAACCCGGGAATACCGCATATTGCAGTTGAAATCAAGGGACTCAAGTGCATACCTGAAGAGGAACTGTTTGAACTCGGAAAGAAGCTCAGATATTATGAAAAATTCCCTAAGGGAACAAATGTCAATTTTTATGAGCTGACAGGAGAAAATGCGCTCTTTGAACGTACATGGGAACGCGGCGTTGAAGGTTTTACACTTGCATGCGGAACGGGAACGGGCTCGGTTGTTGCGATTCTTACACTGCTTGGCAAGGTAAGCGGTCAAAATACGAGTGTCATCATGGAGGGCGGAGAGCTCAATGTTGATGTCAGAATCGAAAACGGAAAAATAAAGGATCTTTTCTTGTCAGGTCCTACAAATTCAGTGGCGATAGGAGAGCTCACAGACGAGGAGCTTCCCATGCAGCTCAAATAATCACAGGAGGAAGAAATGGAAACGAAATCAGTAATGAGAAACTATATGTTTCTCGCATTTATGATCTTTGCAATGGTAGCGGGATCTATAACGGGCTGGCTTGCACCGGGCTTTGCGGCGGCATTAAAGCCTTTCGGCACGGTATTTATTAACATGATGTTCTGTGTTGTAGTACCTATGGTATTTGCATCTATATCAAGCTCGATAGCGAATATGAAGAGCAGGAGCCGTGCGGGCAAAATTATGGGGACTACCGTTATGACGTTCCTCGTTACGGGAGCGATAGCTGCTGTAATAATGTTCGTTATTATGAAGATATTCCCGCCTGTTCTTTCGGCATGGAATGAAATTCCGAAGGAAGAAATAGGCGAATACGCAAGCATAAGCGATATGATCGTAAACTTCTTTACGGCAAATGACTTTGTCGGATTGCTCTCGCGCCGCGCGATGCTTCCGCTCATCGTATTTTCGATTTTGTTCGGCTTTGCAACAAATCTTGCCGGAGAATCCGGAAAAGTCGTTGCTAAATTCCTGAGCAGCCTTTCGGATGTAATGATGAAATTCGTAAAGATAATTACATACTATGCACCTTTTGCGTTCTTTGCTATTTTCGCGGGACTTGTTTCCGAATACGGCGCCATGATTACAGAATCATACGGAAGAGCGCTGCTTGTTTACTATCCACTGTGCTTCGTGTACATATTCACCGCATTCCCTTTATTCGCGAGGTTCGGTGGAGGTAAACAAGGCATAAAGACGATGCTTAAGCATATCGCAAGACCTGCGATCGTATCTCTCGGTACATGCTCATCGGTTGCCACAATACCTACTAATATTGAAGTTGCAAATGAAACGGGAATATCAAAAGACGTAAGCGAGATGGTACTTCCGCTCGGAGCTACGATGCACATGGACGGATCGTGCTTCTCGTGCGTACTCAAAATAGCCTTTGTTCTTGGAGTATTCGGACAGCAGCTTAGCTGGGGACAGCTCATCCCTATCGTTCTTCTTGCCGTACTTTCGTCAGTCGGCATGTCAGGCGTGCCGGGCGGCGGATATATCGGAGAATACATCATCTGCTCGATATTCTTCCCTAATCAGGTTGAGCTTGCATTCCCGATTCTCGTAGCCATAGGAAACCTTGTTGATCCGCCGGCAACGATGATAAATTCTGCGGGTGACTATGTCGTTTCATATATAGTTTCGCGTTTCGTAGACGGAAAAGACTGGCTTGATAAGGCACTTGCAAAAAAGACGGAAATAGCGGAAAATAAGTAGAGAAAATAATAGGAGTAACTGTTATGATATGCGATAATATTTCCGTAAGGGGAAATCGACTTTTGTTTGCCGGACAAGACACCTTAGAGCTTGCCGAAAAGTACGGAACTCCGCTTTATCTCATAGACGAGGATTTGCTCAGACAAAATTGCAGAGTATATAAGCAGGCGTTTGAAAAGCATTTCGGTAAAGGCTCAAAACCGCTTTATGCGAGCAAAGCCAACAGCTTCAAGCGTATATACGAGATCATGGCGGAAGAAGGCATGGGGATAGATGTGGTATCTCAGGGTGAGATATACACCGCGCTTAAAGCGGGCTTTGATCTTAAGGAGGCGTATTTCCACAGCAACAACAAGACTGATGCCGACATTGCATTCGGCATGGATCACGGAATCGGCTGCTTCGTTGCGGACAACATCGAAGAGATAAAGGCGATAGAAAAAGAAGCTGCAAAGCGAAATATAGTTCAGAAGGTACTGCTCAGACTTACGCCGGGAATCGATCCACATACATACGAAGCCGTTGCAACAGGTAAGGTCGACAGCAAATTCGGCTCAGCGATCGAAACGGGACAGGCTGAGGAGATAACGCTCTTCACGCTTGAACAGGAGCACGTCGATCTTGCGGGCTTTCACTGTCATGTAGGCTCGCAGGTTTTCGGAGAGGATATCTTCGAAAGAGGCGCAGCAAAGATGCTCGAATTTATAGCATATATGAAAAAAGAGCACGGCTACATGGCGAGGATGCTCGATCTCGGCGGCGGCTACGGTGTGAGATATGTCGATGACGATCCTTATCTTAATGTCGAAAAAAAGGTGTCCGATGTAGCAAAGGCAGCGCAGGAGGCGTGTGAACGCCTTGGGATAGAGCTTCCCGAGATACACATGGAACCGGGCAGAAGCATAGTTGCGGCTGCCGGAATGACGCTCTACACTGTCGGAACCGTGAAATCGATACCGGGCTACAAAAATTACGTCTCGATAGACGGCGGAATGACGGACAACCCGAGATTTGCTCTTTACAGGTCAAAGTACACATGCCTGATTGCTAACAAGATGGACGAGAAAAACGATTTTGAGGCGTCAGTCGTAGGAAGACTGTGCGAGAGCGGCGACATCATCCAGGAGAATGTAATGATGCCTTCGTCGGTAGGCAGAGGTGATATCGTAGCGGTGTGTACAACGGGTGCGTATAACTACTCTATGGCTTCAAACTACAACAGGCTTACAAGACCGCCTGTGGTTATGCTGAAGGACGGAGAAAGCTATGTTGCGGTTAAACGCGAATCGCTTGACGATATAGTAAGAAATGATATTTAGGAGGCTTTATAATGTCATTAGGTATAGAAAAATATAATTTTGTGGGAGAAACTCCGCTTCAGTATCTTCCTGCCATTTCAGAGGAGCTCGGCGTCAAATTCTACATTAAGCGCGACGACCTTTCTCCGTGGGGAGCGGGCGGAAACAAGCTCAGAAAGCTTGAGTATCTGCTCAAAGACGCGGTTGACAACGGATATACCATGATTTTGACTGTCGGCGGTGCTCAGACAAACCACGGCAGACTGACAGCTGCTATGGCGGCAAAATACGGACTGAAATGCGCAATCGCTGCGATAGACGAGTATCCGGGAGAGGTATCTGCGAACATATTGCTTGACAGAATTATGGGCTGCGATGTCATCCTTAAATCGAGCGACGGAAGACCCGAGGGTGAGCAGCTTCGTGAGCTGTGCGACGAGCTGACAAAGGAATATGAAGCGAAGGGCGATAAGGTGTATTTTATTCCGGTTGGCGGAAGCAATGCGCTCGGAGCTCTCGGCTATTACGACTGTGCAGTTGAACTCAACGCACAGGCGGAAAAAGAAGGAATAGGCAATGCGCGAGTAGTATGCGCGGTAGGCTCGATAGGTACATACCTCGGACTTTTCTGCGGTCTCAAGGACATCAAATCAAAGCTTTCGCTCACGGGGATTGCAATTTCACCTTTTGATGATACGAAAGAAAAACGTGTGGTTTCATATTTAGATGAGGTAAAGACACGGTTCGGCATGAATTTTGAAGCATCAAGAGCGGACATGGATATTCAGAAGGGATATACGAGAGGCGCATATAATAATCCGTGTAAGGAGGTGCGTGAGGCGATATATCTCATGGCAAGAAAAGAAGCCGTGCTCTTTGACCCTTGCTATACCGGAAAGGCGTTTGCCGGCTTTGTCGATATGATAAAGGAAGGCAAGATTTCAAAAGGCGAAACTGTTATCTTTGTTCATACAGGAGGCTTCCCGGGACTTTACACAAAGCATCACCGCGTAGAATTTGAAAAGGAACTCATAGACGGCGTAAGAATCATAAAATGAATATGATCGAGCTCTACACGAGGCAGCACGAAAATTCCGTATACGAACTTGAAAACAAAGGCGTTATGACGAACAAAGCCGTCTATGTCAGGCTTCATATGGGCGATATTGCGGATTGGTTCATCGGAAAGTACGATCTCTTTGTTGAGATGGCTGAGAAAAAGGTGAAACGCCCTGTAGGCAACGAGTATCCTATATGGTGCTCTGTAAGCAGAGACAACTGCCTTAAGCCCATCGAAAAGGAAGTCGTATACTGCCTCAGCGTTCCCGAAGAAGAGGTGATATACTTCGACGGAACGAAGTGGGACTACGTTCTGAATAACCTGTATATTCCAAAAGACGAAGCCGACGAGCTGCGATTTAGGAAGAAAATTGAAGAGCTTGGAGTAGAGGATCGTTTCAGCTTCATAGAAGGAAAGTACAAAGGCTGGTATCCCGACGTCGAAGCCGAAATCAGAGAAAGCTGGCATAGGATTTTCGAAATAGACGAGTGGAACATTTTCCGGGTGCAGGCAAATCTCTGGCGCATCAAAAAAGAATGGGTAAGACGGATAGTCAGGTCCGGCGAAGAAATCTAACAAAAGGGAGTGTGACGCATATTGCGACACACTCCTTTTGGCATCTTTGCGGTTTGCCGCGGTCTGCCTGCTCGCGGCAGGCTTATTTGGCGCTGCACTTGTCTCGCTCCGCGCTTCCGCGGCACGCACCCGGTGCGCTGCCGCTGTTATCGGCGCACTTCTTCGGCACCTCATCTCCTGTGCAGCGCAATCCCCCGGCATTGCGTCTCCCCGGCGCTGCAATTCCCCGGGCGCCGCACATCCCCGGGCGCCGCACATCCCCAAGGCCGCGCCGTAGATATTTTTGAAAAAATCGTGCATAAATATATTTTATGCACGATTTCCGGCGATAAATCTACAGGAACTGCTAAAACTACACTATCCCGTAGATTTTTGAGCGTTTTTTATGAATAATATAATTTTATTCATGTTTTTCGGCGAAATATCTACGGAGTGACCTTTCCGCAAAAATGGCGCCGTCGCCGGCGCCGTTAATGTTTCTCTTTTGCGAAAAGGGCGGCGCCGTAGGCGCCGGCATACCTTCCGTCGTTCATAGGAATTACTTTTTTCCCGAGCTTTTTGGATAGCAGCTCGGCAAAGTATTCGTTGTCGCTTAAGCCGCCTGTAAGTATTACGGTTTCGGCAAGCTCCTTGCGCTGGAGAAGTGTGCTCACCTTTACGGCAACGGAGTCTATGACTCCGGCTGCAAGGTCTTCCTTGTTCTTGCCTTCGCCCATATAGTTTACGACCTCGGACTCGGCAAATACCGTGCACAGAGAGCTTATCGGAACAGGCGTGCCGATCTTTGCAAGATCAAAAAGCTCATCTATGGTAAGTCCGAGCCTATTGGCCATTACCTCTATGAACTTGCCCGTACCGGCAGCGCATTTGTCGTTCATCAGGAAATCAACGGCTTTGCCGTTTACAACGTTGATGTACTTTGTGTCCTGACCGCCTATGTCGACTATGGAGCAATCCCTGCCGATAAGCTCGTAGCCGCCCCGCCCGTGACAGCTTATTTCGGTTATGACGGAATCGGCATAGTCGACGGAAATGCGCCCGTATCCCGTTGCAACGATCTTTGAAGCATCAAAATCATCGAGAACTTTTTCGAGCTCCTCTCTTATTATATTCGCTGTGATCTTGCTGTTCCAGCCGGTAGGGAGGACTTTGAAGTGCAGGTCTTGCTTTTTGCCGTCGTCGCTAAGTATACATACCTTAGAGGCGGTCGAGCCTATGTCTATCCCGATGTAATTCTTTTTATCAGCCATATTTGTGCCTTGTATTATCGAAGGCGTTGTTAAGCCCTTCGATTTTGATATAGTTAAGATTTTTTTCGGAAGCGAGATTTTTTATCGCTTCAACATCAGCTTCCTCTATCAAAAGCGATATGCCGCAGCAAACACTAAGTTCGCGAGGCGTAGGTGAGATGCGGGCTCGCATCCCGGCATCCTTTACAGCACCGTACATTGCGAGCCCGTCAGTATGATTGTCAAAGAGTATATAGTAATGATCTCTATGCTCCATTTAGCCTAATATCTCCATGAATGCTCCGATTCTCGTCTTTAGCTGCTGAGCATCGGTATCCGTGTAATCCGTTTCGATTGTGAGTAGCGGAATTCCCTCGTCCTTAAGTCTCTTTGCGAGTGAATATCCTTCGATATCGTAAGTCGTACAGAACTTGAGGTGAGCATCTATAACTCCGTCTACGTTATATTCCTTGGCGAGTCTTAATACATCGTCAAAGCGTTTTTCGTTAGGAGTGAAGCATGCGCAGTTGATGTTCATGTAGCGGTCTGCGAGATTCTTTACCATTTCGTCGATCGTCTTTCCGCTCTCGTCTACTTGGTTTTCGAAATAACGCGTTCCCGTACATGCTTCTTCCACAACGACGGCTCCGCCTGTAGTTTCGATGATGTTGTGGAGCTTCCAGTTAGGAATAGCCATAGGAGTTCCCGTGATCATGATGCGCTTTGTTCCTGCCTTGAATACGCTTACGCCGTCCTTTACGCGCTGTTCGAGCTCGTCACAGAGCTTGTTCAGCATTTCTGTGAATCTGAGAGGATCGTCATAGTATGCAATCTGAGCAATCAGGATAACGTCGGTTCCGCTGATAGGAATGTTCTTGTTCTTCCTGAGGTCAAAGAGACGTTTCAGTGCAGCTCTCTTCTTGTTTATTATTACGATGTTTTCGGCAAGCTTCTCAGGTGTAATCTTGTTTCCCGTTTCTTTTTCGACGACAGGAATGAAATCATGAATTTCGTCAGCCCATTTTTCGAAGTCCTTAGGACGCTTCATCTGAGGGATGTCCATGATGTGCATAGGAACGTCTTTGGCAAGGATCTCATATGCCTTCTTTTTGCCGTCGCATGTATTTTCGCCTACGAGCATATCTACGAGACGGAAGAAAGGACATGTTCTGTCGAGTCTTGCGCCGACGCTGGCTTTGATCAGCGGACATACGTTTGCAGGAAGCACCTTCTCGCCGCCCGGTACCCAGAACTGGGAGCCTGCACAGAGACCTGTCGCGATGCCGCCGGCAGCGAAGATTACCTCGTCGGGAACATATACGCAGAAGGTTCCGAATACCTTACCGCCTTCGTTTCTGAACTTGACGAGCTCGGCAGGTCTGACGCCGTGAACCTCCGCGAGAACAAAATCAAAATAATCCATGTGTTCAGGTCTGTTTTCCTGCGAAAGGAATACGTCACCTACTGCCTGAGGAAGGACATCGCAAAGCATATCATGCGCTTCTACGTCCATTCCGAGTTCTTCCCACATTTTTCTGTAATCAGCCATAATTTCCCTCCTAAAATATAGAATATGCTGGTATTATATATATTAATAATGTTAGCAAAAAACGCATCCCAAATATATAGGCATAATCATAGAATGTATTGATAGGAATGCGACACTAATTAAAAATACAAATAAAAGAAATTTACGGAGGCATCTATGTATAGCGAGAAGCTTTTGATAATAACGGGAAGCACAAATACCGCCGATGCGATAACGGGTGAGCTTAAGCTCGCTCTGCCGCCTGAGATAGAAATAGTCAGGTATTGTATAGATGAGGAATGTAATCTCGAAGAGGGAAGATATTTTGCGGTGTTTTCGAGCGAAGAGGTGAAATCCGAATTCAGCGATCCCGAAGCGGCAAAGTTCATAACGGCGGAAATGACTGCCGGAAGAAGTATAATACACGGTAAGCTCGATATTATCCTCACTCTGCCGCGAGAGGAAAAGATACTCCTCGTAAACGAATCAAAGGCGAGTGCGCTTGAATCGAAGAAGAATATAGAAGAACTCGGTTTTGATTATCTTGACCTTGTTCCTTATTATCCGGGCTGCGGTGAAGATATAACGGGAATATCCTTAGCGATTACTACGGGAGAAACGGGCTATGCACCAAGCGGGCTTAAGTCCGTATACGATCTCGGAAAGCGAGTCCTCGATTTTAAGACAGTTGTCAAGATAATGATGCATTTCGGCATACTCGAAGAGTATGGTGAGCCTTTTGCCGAGCTTTACATAAACAGCATGATGGACTTCGCACGCAGAATATCGAATGTCGCAAACGAAGCGGGAAAGATAATGAAGACGATAAGGGAAGAGCTTATCGGCAGGGGGTATTTTGCAAAGCATAAATTCGATGACATAATCGGAGAAAGCGATGCAATAAGACGCGTAAAGAAGATTGCCGAAAAGCTCGCAAAGACGGATCTTACGATATTGCTTGAAGGAGATAACGGAACGGGAAAGGAGCTTTTTGCAAGTGCAATTCACAACGCTTCGCAGAGAAGCGATTATCCGTTCATAGCAATCAATCTCTCGGCACTTCCGGATCAGCTCGTCGAATCGGAGCTGTTCGGCTACGAGGAAGGCTCGTTTACGGGGGCACGCAAGGGCGGCAAGATAGGCTTTTTCCAGCAGGCTAACGGAGGGACTATTTTCCTCGACGAGATAGGTGACATTTCTCCGGCTCTTCAATCAAAGCTTTTGCGCGTCATTCAGGAAAAGGAAATAATGAAGATAGGCGGCGACAGGATAATTCCGGTGGATGTAAGGATAATAGCCGCAACAAACAGAAACCTCAAGGAAATGATGGACAATGGCAGCTTCAGAAAGGATCTGTATTACAGACTAAAGGTCGGAAGCATTCATCTAAGCAGACTTTCAGAGAGACGAGAAGACATTGAGCCTCTTGTAAGATACTGGCTCTTAAACGATTACGGCGGAAAGCTCCGCGTTTCAGGCGAAGCAATGAAGGCTATGACGGATCGTGAATGGTACGGAAATGTGAGGGAGCTGAGAAATACTCTCCGATATGCAGCGGCTGTCTGCGAAAACGATTTTATAGATGTAGGCGATCTGCCTCATGATGAGGATGAGGAAGGCTCGCACGGAAATGGCTGCGGAGCTGATTTTGATGCGGCTCAGAGAAACGTGCTGCTTGCTGTTTTTGATCTTTCAAAGTCCGGAAGGCTTGCAGGGCGAAAGAGCATATGCACACTGCTTGAAGAAAAAGGCTGCCCGACAGGCGAATATCATGTGAGAAATGCCATGATGAGCCTTGCGGATAAGGGTCTGTTGGCTTCGGAGCGCGGCAAATACGGCATGCATATAACCGCAAGCGGCAGGCGTGAGGCGGTGAATATCATAAAAACCGAAAATAACCTAAAAAACCTGAAATAACCTAAATAAAATCCAGATACAAACAAGAAGAAATGCGCCTGATGAACGAATGTTGGAAAAACGCCGTTTTGCGGGCGCTGTTTTTGTTGGCACTATTCTTGCTTATTATAGGCACGGACGATGTTACTTATTATCAGGAGGTTCAAAATGAACAAAAAAGAAAAGGGCGAAACTCTGAATTCCCTTAACAAGGGCTTCAAAGTGCCTGACACATACGTTATCATCTTTTTCGTAGTCCTGTTCGCTGCTCTGCTTACTTATCTCATTCCACAGGGTATGTTCGAAACACAGGAAATCAGTTACGTCATCGACGGAGCTGAGAAGACTCGTACGGTCATCAAAGACGGCAGCTTCTCATACATGCTCGGCGAAGACGGACAGCCGCTCAAGGAAGGCGTTAAGCTTTTCTCGGACGACGGATCCGGCAAGGGTATCTTCAACTATGTATTTGAAGGACTCGTTATCGGTGACAAATGGGGTTCTGCAGTCGGTATAATCGCATTCATCCTCGTTATAGGCGGTGCTTTCGGAATCGTGCTCAAGACAGGTGCTGTCGAAGCGGGAATCCTTAACATCATCAAGAAGTCGAACGGTAAGGAAATTCTCATATTGCCTGTCCTGTTCATTCTCTTCTCCCTCGGCGGAGCGGTATTCGGAATGGGCGAGGAGGCACTTCCTTTTGAAATGATTCTTATCCCGATGTTCATCGCTATGGGCTACGACTCAATCACGGGTATTCTCGTAACATATGTAGCTACGCAGATAGGCTTCGGTACATCATGGATGAATCCGTTCTCGGTAGCTATCGCACAGGGTATCGCAGGCGTTCCTGTATTCTCGGGAGCAACCTTCAGAATCATCGTATGGGTAGTATTTACGGGACTCGGTCTTGTAATGATGATGATGCACGCAAGAAAGGTTAAGCGTGATCCTGTAAGATCAGTCGCTTATGCAACAGACGCATACTTCAGAGAGGACATCGAGAAGAACGAAAAGTCATCAGAAGAAAACAAGTTCGGTCTCGGACATGCGCTTGTACTCCTTGTACTTATTGCAGGAATGATCTGGGTAGTATGGGGCGTTATGAACAAGGGATATTACATCCCTGAAATCGCAAGCCAGTTCTTCATTATGGGACTTGCATCAGGTATTATCGGCGTAATATTCAAGCTCAACGGCATGACGATAAACGATATGGCTGCTTCCTTCAAACAGGGTGCTGCAGATCTCGTCGGTGCTGCAATGATCGTAGGTATGGCTCAGGGTATCATGATTGTACTCGGCGGTGCAGATCCTACAGCTCCTACAGTCCTCAACACCATCCTTCACGGAATTTCAATGGCATTTGTAGGACTTTCCGGAACTATAGCTGCCGTTCTAATGTACATCTTCCAGTCGGTATTCAACTTCTTCGTTGTATCGGGATCGGGACAGGCTGCTCTGACGATGCCTATCATGGCTCCGCTCGCAGACCTTCTCAGCGTAACAAGACAGACATCGGT
>JAEXBK010000084.1 GCA_023394035.1 Bacillota bacterium | reverse complement strand
TAAACAAAAGATTTGCCGAAAATAAGGATATAATCCTCATATCTCCGGGCAACTACGGTAAGGATTTTTGCCGAGACGAGCTTGGACTTGATATGGAAAAAGCGGTCGAGATATCGAATTTTGTCGGTGAAGCTCTTGACTACATAAAGTACAAGGGATTCAAACGCATACTGTTTGTAGGTCATACGGGAAAGCTCGTAAAGACTGCCGCAGGCGTTATGAATACACATTCTTCGTATGCTGACTGCAGAATGGAAACTATAGCGGCTCATGCCGCAAGCCTCGGAGCATCAAAGGAAACGGTGAATGCCATATTATCGTGCGTAAGCACGGACAAAGCCTTTGATACCGTAAAGGAAGAGCCGTATTACGGCGAACTCAAAGAAAGACTGCTCCAAAAAGCTCTTGAACATCTGAGGTTCAGGCTCAAAAATGAAGTTGAAATAGAAGTCATAATGTTCACAACGGCACGCGATCATCTTATAAAGAGCGAGGGAGCCGAAATATATATAAAGGCACTGAAAGAGGAAGTTTAATGGAAAATGTGACTAAAGGAAAAGGCGCGTTTTTTGCTGTAGGCGTAGGACCTGGAGATCCGGAGCTTCTTACGCTGAAAGCGATAAAAACAATAGAAAGCTGCGGCAGGATAGCGGTTCCGAAGAGCGGAAGCGGCGATAACATAGCCCTTAAGATAGCGGAAGCATATCTCGAAGGCAAAGACATAATTTACTGTGATATGCCTATGTCAAAGGACAAGTCGCTTCTTGACTCATATCACGAGAAATCTGCGGATGATATAGCGGTTTTTCTTGAACGCGGTGAGGATGTGGCGTTTTTGACCTTGGGAGATCCTGCGATATACAGCACGGTCATGTATGTACACAGGAAGCTTAAGGCAAGAGGATACGAAACCTTTATGGTTCCGGGAATAACGTCGTTTTGCGGAGCTGCAGCAAGCCTTGATGTCTCTCTGTGTGAGAGAGAAGAGGTGCTTCATATAATACCGGCCACATTCAGAGGAAAGACTGCCGAATATGAAGACGATCCGAGAGTGCTTATGAAATCCGGCAAAAGCATCATGGAAATAAAGGACAGCCTCGAGGGCTCAGGTGCCATGATGGTGGAATGTGCTACGATGAAGAATGAAAAGATATACAGAGATATTTCAGATCTTAAGGAGCCGTCAAGCTATTTTTCGCTTGTAGTAGTTCCGGGAAAAGGAAAGGAGAGTAAATAGCATGGTCTATTTCATAGGAGCAGGTCCGGGAGCGGAAGACCTGATTACCGTGCGCGGCGCTGAGCTTCTCAAAAAAGCCGATATAGTTATTTATGCAGGCTCGCTCGTTAACCCTAAGCTGCTCGATTATACGAAAGAGGAATGTGTCATACACGACAGTGCAAAGATGACACTCGAAGATGTTATTACGGTAATGAAAGAAAACCGCGACAAAATGATCGTAAGGCTTCACACCGGAGATCCTTGTATATACGGTGCGATAAGAGAGCAGATGGATGAGCTTGACAGGCTCGGCATCGAATACGATTCGGTTCCGGGAGTAAGCTCGTTTATAGGTGCTGCAGCGGCGCTTAATGCGGAATTTACGCTTCCTGGAGTAAGTCAGACTGTTATTTTGACGAGAATGGCGGGAAGGACACCTGTACCTGAAAAGGAAGAAATAGAAAGGCTTGCTTCTCATGGAGCTTCGATGGTAATATTCCTTACTTCGACAATGCTCAAGGAACTGTCGATGCGCCTGATAGACGGAGGATATGCGCCTGAATCGCCTGCTGCCATAGTATATAAGGCGACATGGCCGGATCAGAAGGTTATTCATACCACCGTTTCAGAGATTGCTGAGGCAGCCGCCGAAAACGGAATAAACAAAATGGCTCTTATCATGGTAGGCGGATTTTTGGGGAGCGAATATGAGCGCTCCAAGCTGTACGATCCGTCATTCACACACCTTTTCAGAGAGGCAACAAAATGAATCGCAGGATAGCAGTCGTCGCTTTTACACAAAGAGGAACGGAGCTTTCACATGCAATCAAAGCCATCCTGACGGATGACGATGTCGATATTTTTGACAAAACAAAGCAGAGTGCCGCTGATTTTGTGGGTGAGAACTTTAATCTAAGGGATGCCTTTATATTTATAGGAGCGGCAGGTATAGCCGTCAGGCTTGTTGCAAAGCATATAAAGAAAAAGGATGTTGATCCCGCTGTTATAGTAATTGACGAGCTTGGAGACTTTGTCATCCCTATACTTTCGGGACATATCGGAGGCGGTAACGAGCTTGCCGAGGAAATATCAGGCATGATAAAGGCAACGCCTGTAATAACTACGGCTACAGATATAAACAAATGCTTTGCGGTAGATGTTTGGGCAACAAAGCTCGGATGCGCAATACCTGAAACAGGTGAAATAAAGCATATTTCGTCGGCGGTGCTGAACGGTCAAAAAATCGGCTTGTTTTCAGACGGCTTTGATATAGAGGGCGAAATCCCGTCCTGCTTTGATTTGGCGGAGAAGGGTATAGGCGTAAGCGTTTCACTAAGCGGAAGGTCAAAGCATTTTGAAAAGGAGATAAACATAGTTCCGAAAATAGTAACTCTTGGAGCAGGCTGCAGAAGAGGAACGCCGGAGGACGCTTTTGAGGCATTCATACTTGGATTCCTTGAGGATAACGGCATATGTATTGCAGCTGTAAGGACTATGGCATCGCTTGATCTTAAAGCAAATGAAGAATGTATGCTGGCATTTTCAAAGAAATACTGCATACCCTTCGTAACTTATACGGCAGAGCAGCTTAACGAAGTGGAAGGTGAATTTTCTCATTCCGATTTTGTTTTTAAGACAACAGGGGTAGATAATATTTGCGAGAGGAGTGCTTCTGCAGAGGGCGGTAAGCTCATTATACGAAAGACTGCCGAAAACGGAATGACGGCAGCCGCAGCTTTGCAGAACTGGAAGTGTAAATTTTGAATTTAGCAGTTACTTATATAGATCACAATCATGCGGAGCTTGAGGAAAGAGAGAGGTTTTCTTTTACTAAGTCAAGGACAAGGGAGCTTTACGGCGAGCTTATATCGGAAGATGATGTTAAGGGAGCCGTAATCATTTCAACATGCAACAGGACAGAGCTATACGTTTCAATGGAAGACGGCGTGCGTAAGTCACCATTCGAAATACTTTGCAGGGTCGCAAAAATAGCTCCGGAAAAGAACAGGCATATAGCAGAAGAGCTTTACGGATATGATGCAGTCTCTCACCTTTGTCTTGTTTCGGCAGGGGCTGAATCGCAGCTTTGGTGCGACGGTCAGATAA
>JAEXBK010000036.1 GCA_023394035.1 Bacillota bacterium | reverse complement strand
TTGGTAATCAGCCCCGGAGTATAAAGACTTGAAGCGTTTCCGAAGTTTTCCGTGAAATACGGAAGCATGGCTTTGACAACTTCTTCTTTTACCGGTGTTGTAGCGGAATAATCAAGATATACCTGTCTCATTTATATTATGCTCCTTTATATATTAAGGTCATTTTTCTTACGTTGGATATATACCTGAAATGGACTGCAGTTAAACAATATTTTTGGAATTATCAGCTCTTAAACGTGTCTTTTTTGCTGCATTCGATCCATTCGGAGTCATCCGACTCAAGCTCTATAGAGCCAAGAGCCTTTTCGGTTTCCGCTATTGCCTCTTCTGCAATGCCGAGCACGCCGTCAGATATCTTCTCCCCTTGGGGTCTGATCATCTCAAGCTGCGCCCTCAAATTTTCTTTGAAGGAATCTATATATTCACGTCTGAGCAGACTCTGTTCCACCTTTTCTTCTTCGGTAAGCCCTTCGTCTGTCCTCGCCTTATGTGCGAGCTCATTTATCCTGTCTATCTTTTCCTGTGTAATCATTGCATCGTCCCTCCCGTCCGAAGTTAGATTATATCATAATATAGTTTGATTTTTCAAGAATTTCTATACAGTAATGTGTTCCTTAATCTTATCGAAAGTTTTTTGCCCTATGCCGCTTACATTTTTCAGCTCTTCGATACTTCCAAATCCGCCGTTTTGGTTTCTGTAGGTTATTATTCTATCCGCCATAGCAGGACCTATCCCCTTCAGGCTGCATAGGCTCTCGATGTCTGCACTGTTTATATTGACTTTTGATGATAACGATATGTAATCTGAAGCATGAGCTACCGTATGCTGTTCTCCGAGCTTCGGAATATATATCTTTTCGCCGTCATTTAATGTCGCGGCTCTGTTTATAGCATCAATGTCGGCCTCCGCCGTCAGTCCGCCTGCCAGCTCTATAAGCTCTCCAAGCCTTGCAGCTTCCTTCATCTCATAAACTCCGGGGCTTTCTACTTGCCCGGAAATATCGCATATTATGACTTTTTTCTCATCCACTTCCGTGGTTGTTCCTGTTTGGTTACTTCTATTCTCTGTTACTTCATCCACTGTTTGTATTTGTGTTTCACTTTCCATCTTTATTGAATCGTGTTTTTCCCCATTCACGCCAAAAAATAACAGAGCGACAACAATTGCGATTATCGTTGCCGCCACTCTTATTTTAAGTTTATTTTCCCTGTATAATATTCCTATGCGCTTACTCATATTTACCGCCTTTCCTTCCTTTTGATTAAGGATATACCGGCAGTTTGGGGAATACAAGTATTAATTGTCAAAAATTAACATATCTCTCGATATATCTACATCCGACTTGTCTATATCAATTCCGGCAAATTCGATAAGCGAGGATACAACAGTCTCCGGATTAAGGTTCGATGAGCTTCCGCAGTCGAGGGTCATCAAAACCGTCTTTTTACTTTCTTCTGAAGCTTTAATAGACTTTATCATCGGCTTAATATCTACAGGAAGATATCTTTTTGTTTTCTTCTGGCGCTTATATCCGATTATTTCATCGCGCTCAAAAAACTCATTAAGGAGAGTACGGAGAGAATCCCCGCCAGGAAAAACTTCAGGGAATACCGCCGTATATTCGGCAGCTTTAACTCTCGATGCAAGCGTGCCCTGTTGTCCCGTGATATCTTTGCAGGAGATTATATCTATTCCGATCGGCATAGTATCTCTTATGGCTTTCAGGATTGCGTCCGTATCGTTTTCATTTTCCGTGCTGAACTCAAGAAGCTCATGCTTTGCCGTAAATCCTAAAGGAAGCGGCTGCGCAAATCCGAGCTTCGGATGAGGATTAAAGCCTTGAGAATACTCAAGTAAGATTCCGCACCTCTTGAATGCTCTTTTGAACAGCCTCAGAAGGTCCAGATGTGACGTATAACGGACGAAACCGTATTTTGAAAACTCAATTACGTATTTAGCCATATATCCCTCCAAGCTTGCATTTTGTCCGTCTGTTTATGCCGCAACCCGTGCATCCGTACCTGCAGTCGTGCGTCGTCTGTTCTGATACGGCTTTTTTCCATTCGCTCAGCAGGTAGCTGTCTGAGACAGACGGATCTATTATATGCCAAGGAAGCACTTCATCAAGGCTTCTCTCTCTTGAGGCGTAAAAAGCAGGATCAATTGATGCTGCTGCCATGGAGATCTTCCATTTTTCCTCATCAAAATGCTCTGACCAGCCGTCCATTCTGCAGCCTCTCTTCCATGCGTCGAGAATGAGCTTTCCGCACCTTCTGTCTCCTCTTGCTATTACCGCCTCCATCACGCTTGTTGAATCATCATGATAGTGGAATGTAACGCCTTTTATCTTAAGTATTCCTTTCAGATAATCGTGTTTCTTTCTGAGTGATTCCACGGTATCCTGTGCAGCCCACTGGAACGGAGTATGCGGCTTCGGAACAAAGTTCGAAACGCTTACCGTCACGTTAAATCTGCCCGGTACGCCGTATGTCCTGTTTATATTCATAACCTTGCGTGCTATATCCGCAATACCGTCGAGATCTTCGTATGTTTCAGTAGGAAGCCCTATCATGAAATAGAATTTTATGTGCTTCCAACCGAGCTCTATCGCCTGCTTGACGGCAGAAAATATATCATCCTCCGTAATACCTTTGTTTATGACATCTCTGAGTCGCTGTGTTCCCGCTTCCGGAGCAAATGTAAGTCCGGATTTTCTGTATTTCTGAATCTCGTTAAGCACCTTGAAGGAGAAAGTATCGAGTCTGAGTGACGGAAGTGAAAGTGAAACGTTCATATCAGCACACTTGTCCATCAAAGATGTTGCAAGTGTTTCGAAGTCCGAGTAGTCACTCGTAGAAAGCGAAAGTATCGACAGCTCTTCGTGTCCCGTATTTTTGAGCTGCTTCATTGCAAGCTCCGTTATGGTGTCCGAGGTTCTTTCTCTGATAGGTCTGTAGATCATGCCCGCCTGACAAAAACGGCAGCCTCTCGTACAGCCTCTGAATGTCTCGACTACTGCTCTGTCGTGAACCGTTTCAATAAACGGCACTATCGGTTCTACCGGAAAATCGACAGTCTCTATTTCGTCTATAAGCGCACGTTTAACTCTGTCGGGAGCATTTTCGTTCAGCTTCAGGTATTCGGCTACGGTTCCGTCTTCATTATATACGGCATCGTAAAACGACGGAATATAAACACCCGTAATAGATGCTACGGATTCAAAAAACGCCTTCTTTGAAATGCCCTTGTCTTTTGCAGCTTTGTACAGTGCAAGAAATTCAGGAAGAGCCTCTTCCCCGTCGCCTATCAAAAAAACATCGACAAAATCAACAAGCGGCTCAGGGTTGTATGCACAAGGTCCGCCTGCGATTATCAAAGGCTGCGAATCGGTTCTTTCCTTACTTAAAAGCGGTATACCTGCAAGATCGAGCATATCAAGGATATTTGTAAACGACATCTCATACTGTAAAGTGAAGCCCAAAACATCCATATCTGAAACCGGCGTCTTTGTTTCGAGGGTGAAGAGCGGCAGATTTTCATTTCTCATAAGCTCTGCCATATCGCATGCAGGAGCAAAAACGCGTTCGCAGTATATATCGTCTCTTTTGTTTAGTATGTTATAAAGAATCTGTATTCCGAGATATGACATTCCTATCTCATAGAGATCCGGAAATGCAAAAGCAAACCTGAGTTTACCTTCGGGCTGCCTTATTGCCGTATTTTTTTCTCCGCCTATATATCTTGCCGGTTTTTCCACGCGTCTCAAAATTGACGCAAGCTTTGATTCAAGCTCAGGATTCGTCTGATAAAACAGGCTGTCTATGCTTCTTCCTATCCTTATTTCGATAGCTCTCATGAACGCTTTTGTTGCTTCCTTTTTTTCGGTCAGAATTCTCGTGCGTTCAGGATTTTCCCCCGGCTTATGTATAAGATACTCTACTCTTTCATCTATGCCTACATACTTATCCTCTTTGACAAGTCTGTCTGCAAGGCACATTATGTCTGTTTCATCAATATGATTCTCGTCGTTGAATTCATATCTCATGTGAGTTCTTACGACATCGGCTGCGTCAGCATAACCAAGTTCATCAAGCAGCTCCCCTGCCTTCAGATCATGGTCAGCCTCTTTTCTTAATACATCGTGCACAAGCCCCGAAATGCGTATAAGCTCAGTATCAAACGAAGCGCCGGCTTTGTTAAGCTCCTCCGCTATTGCTTTTCCAACATAGCTTACAGCCCTGCAGTGCAGTATTACATGATGAGGTGTATCGTATTTTGCGTATAGTTTTTCTACTATTTCGTCTGTAAGACGCTTTTTCATTCTTAATCAATCCTTATTGTCTAATACTCGTCGTAATACTCAAATTCAAAATTATCGATTTTGACAATGTCACCTTCTTCTATGCCGAGAGCCTTGAGCTTTCTCATTGCCCCTGATTTTTCAACATAGTGATAAAGATATCTCAGCGAGCCCATATCATTGAAGTTCGTCGAATCGAATATTTTTTGAAGCTGTTTTCCGCGAAGCACGAAATGATCGCCTTCCTTTGAGGCTTTTACCTCTCTGTAATCGTCATCGAGCTTTTCTTCCGCTTCAAAATCGAAGTATTCGTATTCCTCCGTCTCCGCAGGTGCGTTTGCAAGCTCTTCGGCTGCCGCATACATCAATTCTTTGACGCCTTGACCGATAGGAGCTGAAATCGCAAAGAATCTATAGCCCTTTTCTTCTATATACTTCTTGAACTCGATGAATTTCTCGTCGTCATCCGATATAAGATCCACCTTATTTGCCGCTACGATCATAGGCTTTGAGGCAACCTTGTCACTGTATTTGTTAAGCTCGGTCATTATCTTCTCAAAATCATCTATAGGATCGCGGCCTTCGCTGCCTGATATGTCTACAACATGTATAAGAACCTTTGTGCGCTCAATATGCTTCAAAAACTTGAGTCCGAGACCGAGTCCCTGATGCGCGCCTTCAATTATTCCTGCAATATCGGCCATAACAAATTCCGTATCGCCTATTCTTACTACCCCAAGATTCGGATCTATGGTCGTAAAATGGTAGTTTTCTATTCTTGGCTTCGCATTTGTCGCAACTGCGAGAAGGCTTGATTTTCCAACATTAGGGAAGCCAACAAGACCGACATCCGCGATCATCTTAAGCTCAAGTATTACAACACGTTCAACCGACGAGGTTCCGGCTTCGGCAAAGTTAGGTGCCTGTCTTACGGAATTTTTGTAGTGGACATTTCCTCTTCCGCCTCTTCCGCCCTTTGCCGCAACAAAGCTGTCGCCGTCTTCTTTGAGATCGTGCATCAAAAGTCCGGAAGCATCGTCTATTAC
>JAEXBK010000009.1 GCA_023394035.1 Bacillota bacterium | reverse complement strand
CTTAAGCGCGTGGTTTCCCGGAGTGATGAGAGACTGAGTCACATTTACACCTGCTCCCGGCGTAATTGTCCAGTTTGCAAAATCCGGGTTCGTGTAGCCCGAAAAGCCGTCATTCAGCACTATGTTGGCATATACATTTCCTGCCGTATATAGCGTATCGTCCGAAATAAGCGGTGTAGAAAGCTGGAAGCCGCCTGCTGCATTAACCACTACGCCACCTGTTTCCCATCCTGTAGGCGCCGTCATGTTATTAAGATTGACCTTTGCAACCTTGGCTCCCGCATTTGCCGAGTACAATACATAAGCGTACGGCACGCCGTTCTCTACGTTTACGAGCGGTGCCGTATCTATACCCGACCAACCCGCATTCGTCAAGCCGTGATAGACATTTACCGTCGCCGGTCCCTCTGTCCTGTAGGTATATCCGTCATTTCCGATGACACCGTTGTTCAGCGAGTTGTCGTTTTGGAAGCTCGTCCAAGCTGCAAACGCAACGGTCGCCGACGAAAGCACCATGACGAGGGCAAGCACCAATATAAGCAGCCGTTTGTTCGTCTTGTTATTAGTTAACATTAACGTTCTCCTTTCTTAAAAATTTTACTTAAAGTTGCCTAAGCTACATATGCGCGGTAAGTTTCAGGCGGTATGCGTCAAAGCCGCGCGTTCGCGCACCGCCTCTCTTGCGACATTCATATGTGCATCACTTCCTTTGGTATGATAAACAAAAAATGCCTCCGTTTATGAGCTGTTTGAAGCCATAGATGGAGGCATTGCTTTTTCAAAATATGATAGCCTTTACAGACTTAGCGGGTAAGCGCCCGCAAATCTGCATAATTTATATGTCATTGAATAAGTCTCCTGACTATGCTTCACCGTCCTTCCCCGCCTTCTCACGGCAATAGCCGCAATGACATAAATGGAGTCGGACTCCGCAATACAGTTGGTAAAACCGCAGCTGCAGATGCCATGCCGTTTTACCAGTACACTCGCCTAAGGGTTCCGCGCCTTAAGCTCTCTCACGTGTGTTCCTTTGGATTCAAATATTGGATTGTCTAAGTTCCCGTACAATAAATATATATTATATATCTCGCATTTGCAAGATTTTTTCAGCAAATTTCACAAGTTGTATTCAGATGACCGGATCCTTGCATTCCGGTCGCGCTCTCATGCGGCTTTGCAAGAAGTCGCAGTTATATTAAGCTCTCCCTGCCGTCGCAGATCCTCAAAAAATAATGCATAAATTTTTTTATACACGATTTTTTTCTGAATATCTACCGAAATCCCGCTTGTATCGATTTTCGTAGATATTATCTTTTTTTTCGTGCATAATTCTGAAATATACATAAAAACATCACGATTGTCTACGGTTCGAACAGTCTGTGCAGACCGGCACGATTGCCGCCGCCCGACATCCGCAAGACAAAGCGGTGGCGGTGAGACAGCTCTGCCATCAATACACGCTGCCGCCGACGTCCGCGCCGAGTCCGTTGCATGTATAACACCATACGATATCGTCGTTGTCGGCAAGCTTGTATGAGCTGCAGCCGTAGTTCGGGAACCAGCCGTTCACCTTGTACATCCACCCCGACTCGTGACCGCAGTCAAACTCATATAGATTGTTTATCCCCTCTATGTAGTAGCTTCCGTACATCGGGGTCCATGAGTATTCTATCTGGATTCCCGTGTTCGCGCATACTCTCGTAAGTACATCAAAGACAGTCTCCCCATCGCTGAAAGACACCTGACTCGTGCCGAGTATCACTCCGTTTGACGGCACGAACTGCTCCTTGCCCGGTGTGAGGTTTCCCATATTATCGAGAATCGTATTGCACAAAATCGTTATTGTGCAGTTCTTCTCCCCTCCCTCAGGCTTGTCCGCACTTTCTCCGCCGGCACCGTCTGATGATTCGCCTGAATTTGAGCTTGAGCCGTCGCTTTGATTTTCGCCGCTCGAATCCGAATCACTTTCGCTTTCACCTGTCTTAGAATCCGCGGTATCGTCCTTTTGATCTATCTTGACCGCACTTTCGGCTGATCTTATACGTTCAGCCTGCCTTTCCTCTTCTAACTTCGCAAGCGCCTCTTTACCGAAGCAAAGATCATCATTTTCGCTTTCCGTGAGGCAGGATATCATAAACGCGTTGAGTGAATTTATCTGCAAGTCGCTCACTCCCACGAAGAGCTTTCCGCCGCCGCTCTGTGCGACCGAAATGAACTTACCCTTTTCTACGGTATTGTCGCTTCCGTCCTCAGCTTTCACCTCGACGCTGCCGTCAAAGACACTGAGCGCAGAGCTTCCCTGCTGCACACTTATAGAAAACACCGTGCCTTTTACTGTCGCAGTGTTTTCTCCGAACTTGATTACAAATTCCTTCGGCGGTCCGGAAACATCAAAGAACACCTCGCCGCGCGTGATTTCGAGATAAAGCTTGTCAGCCGAAGCCTCCTCTATCTTCATCTCCGCTTCCGCGTTCATGATGCTCTTGCCCGTCTTAAACAACGACAAAGCCGCCTTTGAACCCTTTTCGGTTTCGACTATATCGGCAGTCTGAAGCGCCATGTCTTTTTTGAGGGTATAGCCGATGCCCTGTCTTTCAATGTTGCAGATCCCGCTGACTCCCCCCGAGCTTATGAAGCTCTCCGCACTGCTCCTGAACCAGCCTTTCAGATTGCCGGTTATCATCACTCCGCATAAGATGATGACGCCCACTGCAATCACCATTAAGGCATTAAGCAGCCTCTTTCTTGATTTAGTTTCCATTTCTCCGCGCACTCTCCTTTCTTGCACGTTCAAACGAATATTCGCCGGATATCTGTAATATCATCGGCAGCAGGATAAACGCCGCATATGCTGCATAAAAAATAGTCGAAAGCGAGGTTACCCTGTTAAAAACTATCTGAGGATCGTAGTGTATGCCCGTCTGATCGAGCAAAAACGCCATCAGCGTAAGCGTAATTAGGAAAAACATCGCAATCACAACGCTTCGGTCCCGGTTGTCAAATCTGTATATGGAAAACGCCGTTCTGCCTTTCAACAGATTACCGCGACTTCGCATCGACGCGGCACTTTCGACGAAGGATTCGAGGGTCCATGTTATGAGCACCGACAGTATTCTGAATGAATTTCCGATCCGCTTCAAAATATTCCCCTGCCTCGTGCCCCTGCCGATTCCCGCCTGAGCAAGGTTGATTTTCGCAGCGCGTGTTTTAATCTGCGGCACAGCTCTGAGCATGACCGACAAAAACAGCGACAGTCTCGGCGAAATTTTTCCGAAGAGGTATACAACCTTGTCCGAGGTGACGACTTTGAACATGCACGACATTCCTATGAGAAACGCCGCCGTTCGTGTGCCGATTGACAGCCCGAAGCAAAGCGATTCGAGGGTTATATTGTTCCCGATAACCGTCACGCCGATCGGGGTAAGGCCGAAATGGTTATAATACGAGTAATACCCCGCATACAGAATGACGAGCGGAATAAGGCAAAGGTTAAACACAAGAGCTTTTTTCCCGTTCAGCTTAACCGAATATATGAAGAAGGACAGGAAGGTGACCGCTATGTAAGCCGGATGATCGAAGGCGAAAGCGCAGAACGCACCGGTAAAAAAGTATATGAAGTTTATCATCGGATGATAACTGTCAAATCTCATCGTCTTCTCCGCTCATCATTCCGTATTTTATCTTTATTCTGTCGAGCTTTTCGAGCATCGGTCTTCCGATCAAAAGCAGCGTCAAAAATGTCGCCGTCGCGTGAACCGCATTATACGGTATGCCCGAAATGTATACCGCGCTAACGGATGATATATCTATCATAGAAGCCATCGTAAACAGTGCGCATGTGTCGAGTATCGGACCTATAATAAGCATTACGAGCGCAGCGCCTATAATCGCCGTGCGCAGAGGCTTTTCGCGCACTATTATATTTTTCTGCGCAAGAAAGCCGCAGATGAAGCCTGCGATTCCGACGGCGAACATCTGCCACGGCGTATACGGTCCCTGGC
>JAEXBK010000162.1 GCA_023394035.1 Bacillota bacterium | reverse complement strand
CTCCGCCGAACGCTTCCTCGCCGGGCTGAAATATTACGTATATAGTCCCCTTAAGCTCCTGCCTCCGCCTGTTAAGCCTTATTGCTGCGGCAAGCGTCGTCACCGTATGAAAATCATGCCCGCAGGCGTGCATAACGCCTTTGTTTACGGATGCGTAAGCAAGCCCGCTTTCCTCATATATAGGAAGTGCATCTATGTCTGCACGAAGCGCTATCGTCTTACCTTCCTTGCCGCCGCGTATAACAGCAATAAGTCCGGTTTCAAGGCTGCTTTCGATTATCTCTATCTGCTCTTCTTCGAGAATCTCTCTTATCTTCTTTGTCGTCTCAAATTCTTTATACGGGAGCTCCGGGTTTTGATGGAACCACTCAAAAATCTCCGTCCAGTTTCTTTCCATTTGACTTCCTCTGTGCCGTTTTCGATTTTTATCCTATAAAGCTGTAATTTCCCTGTCCGTCATCGCTTATGGCAAGACCGAAAAATTCTTCCATTACCTTTGTCATGTACTCGATGTCTTTGACACCTGCCGTTTCATACGGCGAATGCATTGCAAGCTGTGCAAGACCTATATCGACCGAATTGAGCGAAACATGAGCGTTTGATATGTTTCCGAGTGTGCTGCCGCCCGCCATATCCGATCTGTTTACGAATTCCTGGTAAGGCACATTCACTCTCGCGCATATTTCCTTGAACATCGCAGCAGAAACGGCATCAGTGGTATATTTCTGATTTGCGTTATGCTTGATTACGATGCCTTTGTTCATTTCCGGACGGTTCACGGGATCGCATTTTTCCGGGTGATTCGGGTGTACTGCGTGAGCATTATCGGCAGAAAGCATCAGCGAAGAAGCAAAAGCCGCTTTGAGCTGCTGGCGCGTCTTTCCGCACGCTTCACCTATCCTTTCCACTGTATCCGAAAGGAAGGTCGAATCCGCTCCCTGCTTCGTCTCGCTTCCGACCTCTTCGTTGTCGAAAATAACAACCATAGGCACCGAATTTTTGTTTTCCTTAGCTGTGAGGAAGCCCTTCATAGCAGTAAACGCGCATTCGAGGTCGTCTATATGCCCCGCAGAGAAATATTCCCCGTTTGCACCCCATACGCTTGCAGGTGTACGGCTGTAAAGGAAGATGTCGCTTCCCGCCACTTCATCAAAATCAACGCCTGCCGCCTCTGCAATCTGTTTCATGAAGCCGCCCTTTGATTCGCCGTCACCGTAAATCGGAAGCAGATCCTCCTGAACATTGTATTTGTATCCGTTATTTATATCGCGGTTCATATGTATCGCAACATTAGGGATTATCATCATATCGCGATCTATCTTGACGAGCTTTGTCAAAAGCTTTCCGTCTTTCTTAGCTATGACTCTTCCCGCTACCGAGAGAGGCCTGTCAAACCAAGGTGCCATGATCATTCCGCCGTATTGCTCTACATTTAGTTTGATATATTCTTTGCCGGCTTCCATCTCAGGCTTTTCGCCTTTGATCTTGAAGCACGGAGAATCACTGTGGGCTGCCGCCATCTGAAAGCCGCTGAAGCTAACGCTCGGTATCCTGAATGCGATTATCGAAGATTCGTTTCTTGCGACGAAATATTTTCCGCCTTCATCAAGCTTCCATTCCTGTCCTTCGCACAGCTCGGTGTATCCCTCGCCCTTAAGCATTTCCCTGAAATTTGCTATTACATGGAAAGGTGTCGGACTGTTGTCAAGGAAGCCAAGCAGCTCCTTAGTGATGTTCTGTTTCATAAATTTCCTCCTGAAACTCATTTATCTTTTTTCTTCTTTAACATATATATGTTTGCAACGCCGTTGAATATAAGGCTAACACCTATCGCCAAAGTAAAAAACGATCCGTCAGCTCTAAAAAATATAAAATATGATGCCGATAATACGATGCCGAACGCCAGCATAAAATATCCTATGCGTTCAGGCTCTATCTTGCCGAGCAGCTTAAAAATTCCCTCGACTATCAAGATCGCTAACATCAATATTACTACAATATACCCATATGTCCTGCCCTTGCCGATGTCATATGTATTCGATTTGTCGCTCAAGGAGCCGAACCTTATAAGTATGATAAAAAGCACAGCGCCTAAAGTTATCGCTACAAGAGCCTTTGCAATCGTCAGACGATCATTGGCTTTCCTTATTTTTTCTTCGTTTCCGCAGTATTTTCGTTCTATTGATTTTTTTATGTATTTTTCTATTCCCGGCGTAATTGCCATGAAAGCCAAAACCGCTGCAGCTATTATCATACCATATTCCCCATAGCTTCGGGAATATGCGCCTATCCAGATAATCACATTGAACAGAAATACGAGTATTGCCTTTGTTGGATTACCTCGTTTTTCTTTAATTCCGGGATCCTTTGCTGACGGAACCTTTTCCGAGCCCCAATGCTCTATAAAGCCTTCCTTCTGACTCTCTATAATGTCCTTTGCTATGTCAAAGAATCGGCTGCCCTTCGTTTCCCTGTTCTTTATCTCGTTCAGATAGTGCTCCGCATCAAAAGTCGCAAGTTCAGCTTCTTTTGATATCATTTCCCTGCAAAGGTCAAGGGAGCCGGTCAGATCGTCTATCTGCAATGCAAGATTCTCGATATTTGATTTGAGTAT
>JAEXBK010000161.1 GCA_023394035.1 Bacillota bacterium | reverse complement strand
AAATGCAGGTAATATAAATGATATTGCAGCCTACACACTTAATAGTGACATTTTTGTTGGTATTGATTTAAAGACAGGATTTTTTCATATTGAAAGCGATGATGTAAGCAAGTCTATTCCGATTTTTGATGATTTGTTTATCGAAAGAGGGTTGAGCGAAGAGGAACTTCGAAATTTTGTGATTGTAGGTCAATATTTAGAATTAAAAGGGCTATAATCCCGGTTTACAGGGCAAATCCTTGATTCGTTCTTTCGAGAAATATATAATGATTTTGATTGAAAGATATTGGGAAATAATTGGCGTAGAGCCATGCTTTTAAATTTCTTGGACACAGACTGTTTGATGTACAAGGAAAAGCAATAACAAACTTCTTCATGTTAATCTGCTCCTTTCTTTCTTTAGCCGATACTGTTCCATCGAATCCAATCATAATTGCATAGCAACGTACTAATCGTATTATACCATATGCTGATATGAAAGTGGCATGACCGCAAGTGATTAAATTATATAAAAGATTGACGATGTATGCTAATATTAGTATATGAAATGTAATTTGCGCAGGTTTTACTTTGACGGATTTTGGTATCAACGGAATGCCTGAAAGGAAATAAAATTTCGGTGAACTGAATGGGAAACACATAAAGGGAGATATCAGATGTCAACATACGAAGAAGTAATAAAATATCTGAACGAGACATACGACCCGGAGGCCATCATTGTATACGGTTCATATGCCTGCGGCGATGCCAACAAAAACAGTGACTTTGACGCGCTTGTCATTGCGGAGCACGACAGAAAACACGATTCATCAATCATCAAAGGCGTCGTCCTCGATGTTTTTGTTTATTCGGCGGCGAGCCTACGGGCGGAATTTAAACCGGAGACTTTTGTTCAGATATTTGACGGTAAAATCGTTTTGGATAAAAACGGCACAGCTGCGGCACTGAAAAAACGGGTTGCCGATTATATTGCAGGCATACCGCCTAAAACGGACGATGAAATAAGGGAAGAAATTTCCTGGTGCGAAAAGATGCTGGCACGAACCGGCAGAGAGGGTGCCGAAGGCTTTTTCAGGTGGCACTGGCTTTTGTGTGACAGCCTTGAAATATATTTTGATGTGGCAAAGCAATTTTATTTCGGACCCCAAAAAGCGCTCAAACAGATGGAAACCGCCGATCCCGCGGCTTACAGCATATACTCGTCGGCACTGAAAGAGATGAACTCTGAATCCCTTTCAAAATGGATAGAGTATATCAAGAAAATAGAGACATAGGACTTTTTGAGCATAACATAATAAGGAAAGAGTAGAATAAAAATTACACTTGGTTGACAGAATTTCAAAACTAAGTATAATTTTATCTTCAATTTACACTTAGATTTGCGGAAACGGTTATCCAAGTGTATTTTGGGAGCTTATATGCTTCCTGAGCGAAAGGTACTCAAATGAAGATATAAAAGCAATTCCGCAAATTATCGAAAAATGAATTTGACGAATATTTGAAAGGTCTAAGGTCGGCGCCGGATACTCTATGTGTGTTGCAACAGACAAAATCACCATACTTTTATTGCCTGATGCGAGAAACTATTGCGCTTTTGAGCGAACTGCGGTCAAAACAGGAGGAACTTGACAGTTTGTATAAGTCTTTTCATGATTTCGGGCAGAAACAGCTACTTCAATCACTTTTCATTGATGAAGTGGAATCGACAAACGAAATAGAGAGTATCTATTCGACAAGACACGATATTTTTGCCGCCATGAATAAAGTTAGAGGTGTTACCGATAAAGAGGTGGTTTCGATCGTGAACTCATACACACTTCTTTTGACACACAACTATGATAGGGTATTATGTATTCCATAAAGTGATAATTAAGGAAGATGATATGCAGGAAATTCATTAACAGTTTGTTTATGGAGCTAAGCGGCTTTGATTCGATGATAAGGAGGAGGATTTTTTGCAATATTTGCCGGAGGAATTCCGAAAAGACTTCAAGAAAGAATTTGATTTTCTCTTTGAGAGTGATTTGAGATGAAACACAATATTACTAAAAACACGCCGAAGTACGCATTGCATGAGCTTCAGCCGTCACAATTTTATATTTCAAGCAGGAAGCTTAAGGCTGTTGAGAATTGGTTCGACCGCGGTGACCTCTCTTCGTTTGAACCGATCCCTATAAAGCTTATAAACGGCAAACCTGTGATGACTGACGGTCACACAAGAGCTGTTGCCGCAATCAAGGCGGGACTTTTATACGTGCCGCTTGTGTGGGAAGATGAAGAACTCGACTGGTATATGTACAAAAAATGCGTTGAAGCATGTGTAAAAATGGGTATAAACTCTCCGGCGCTGCTTGCCGATCGCGTTATTTCCGATTCGGAATACCGCATAAAATGGCACAAATGGTGCGATGAGATGCATGCGGAAGTGCTGAAAAAGCGAGAAACAAATAATAAGAGGTGATACCAAAATGGAAACAATAAGAAAAACAGGCTTTATGGAGCTTGCAGAGGAAAGATTTTCCGTACTTGAATACGAAGACCGTGCCGTAGAACCGGAAAAGATAAACAAAATCATCGAAGCCGGACTTGCTGCGCCTACGGCTTGCAATAATCAGCCGCAGAGAATCCTCGTAATAGACGATGAAGCGAAAAAAGAAAAACTGAACAATGTAGTCAAAAGCAGATACACTGCCCCGGCAGCTTTTTTGGTTTGCTACGACAAGAATGAATCGTGGAAGCGCCCGAAGGACGGAAAATGCAGCGGAGATATCGACACGAGCATCGTTACGACACATATGATGCTTGAGGCGACTGCACTTGGGCTTGGAAGCATATGGGTAATGTTCTGGGATCCCGCAAAGATGAAGAGTGAATTTGAACTTGATGACAATATCGAGCCGGTGGCTTTGCTTATCGTGGGATATAAATCCGAATCGGCGGAGCCGCGCAAGCTGCATTATATCAGCAAATCAAAAGAGGACATCCTTATATAATCTTATATAATAAATATCGATTTTGTTTTCCTGAAAAACGCACCACCACCTTAATAAGCGTTCAATTTGAACTCGTGACATAAAAAAATAGCCTTTAGCGGCAAAACAACGGAACTGAACCGCTAAAGGCTATTTTGTATTAAATAGATTATAGATTATTGTTCATTAAACATAAATTCTTTGTTCTTTATGTCGAACTCAAGCTTGTAAGTTTTTGCCGTACCTACTTCAACCTCCAGCTTCACGGGACCGAAGGTCTCGGATACGTTCCTGTAGACTACGCCCGGGCGTGTCGTTGATGCCGAAGCTTCAATCACGTGCGTTCCCGGCATAAGAACATATGCTACCCTTAAGCCTTCCTGAAAATGCTTGAACGAGTGTCCTCCGTCGATGCTGTGGATTTGTACGGAGAGACTTTTGATTCCTTTTTGTCCGATCTGGCAGTATATAGTCGAAGCTGTAGGGTTCTCTGCCATAAAATCCTTCTTTTTGCTTCTGTCCTTTTTGACATAGAACAGATAGCCTATGAAATATAAAACCATAATTACCGGAATGATAAAGAAGTATACAGGTATGTTCTGAAAGATATTGCCCATTTTTTCCTCCTAATGTAAATGTGCGTGAATAAACGTATTTTTTACTTTTTATAATTTGCGTTTTGTCGTGAGCTTTATTGCCTCTTGCTTTTCACCGATAACGCCTAAATCCTCAAGAAGTGATGAATAGTCGCCTTCGCTCAGGAAGCTGCAATCAAAGCTCTCCCTTTCGCCATTGCAATAAACCGTAAGCTCAAAATCATCGTTGTTCGTGATTTTTGAGTGGAATGCGCACTCGGAAATTGTGTATGTGCGGTCTTTCTTCTTTGTTATGAAAGAAACAGTCTGCTCGTCAACCTCGACCTGCAGCTTTGACTGTGAAAACATCAATCCGCCACCAAGTAAAAGTATTACGATCCCGACACATCCCGCAAGCAGAGTCTTATCTGTGAGTACGCCGATTATGACAGCAACAAAAGCTGCGCCGACGACGGCACCGACCAGATTGCAAATCAGGCTCCAAAGACTGCGTTTATAAATTTTTTTCATTTAGCTTTACTCTCCGATCAAGGTGAACAGGATACTTCTGATAAGAGGGAATACGCTTGTCAAATCGAGGATAATAAGTGCTACTGCCGATATCCAGACAAGTGTAGAGATGATCGAAAGCACCTTACGAGGCTTTTCGTTATTTTTGAAAAGCGTGTCCTTAACAAAATTGAGTATTCCTGCAATTATAGCAGCCACCAGCAGACCTGCTCCTATTACCATAAGGACTCCACCGAGTTCTGCGTTTACCCTTATTCTCATCATTTTAATAATTCCTCTTAATAATTCCTCCGTTTATATTCTCTCGCGTATCATACGGCTAAGATGTTTGTTGCCGTATATGCCTTATTAAATAATCAGTACGCATCTGAAGTTTGACTGCGTGACATTATTCTAAGAAGTACAAGAAAATGATACTAGTATTTGAAGTGATAGTCAATATTTTTTTGAGTTTGGGAATAGCATCGTGCGTAAAATCGCATTTTGTGCTAAGCTTTAAGAAGTAAAAAAAACGAAAGAGTATCAGATGAGAAAACGAAATATTATCATATCAGCCGTTTTATGCATATTTGTTTGTCTTTCAGGTTTTATGAGAGGGTGTGCATCAAAGCCTGCGCAAGAATACGGCGTATTTCTCGGAATAGGTGCGGATGAGATTGAACGCTTAAATGATTACCGTATTGTAGTTGTAGAGCCTGCTGAGTTTGATGCAGAGCATGTCAAAAAACTGCACGAAGAAGGCAAAACGGTGTACGCATATCTGAATATCGGAGCAGTGGAGGAATACAGACCCTACTTTGACCGCTTTCGGGATATTACTCTCGGAGTATATGAACATTGGAGCGATGAACGCTGGATAGATGTCTCGTCATCTGAATGGCAGTCGTTCGTTTCAGATGAACTCGGCAAAACATATGCGGAGAGGGGCTTTGACGGCTTCTTCATTGATAATGCGGATGTATATTATCATTATCAGACGGACAAAACCTTTGACGGACTTTGCGCCATTCTTAAAAGGCTGAAAGCCTACAAGCTTCCGCTTATCATAAACGGCGGAGACACGTTTGTTTCAAGGTGCATTGAAGAAGATACGGCACGTCTGCTTTTTAACGGAATCAATCAGGAAACGGTATTTACCGATATAAACTTTGAGGAGCGAACCTACGGCGTGCGTACAAAATCCGACAGCCTTTATTTTCGCGAATATCTTGAGAAAGCCAAAGCGTACGGACTTTCGGTATATCTTTTGGAATACGGCGCGGAGAAGAATCTCTTAAAAGAAATCGATGACTATTGCAAAAAGAACGGTTTTATCTGGTATAACGCCGAAACTTTGGAGCTGAGGTAAGAGGACGTCATTGGCAAATACACCGTCCGTCAGTTTACTTTTATCGCTCGGCTTTTTGCAGATAGGAACCGAAAAGGTATCTTTCCATAAGGATTACGCAGGAAACGATATTGTCTTTGACGGCGGGATATTCGAGCTTCAGCTCTAAAAGTTCCTTATGCTTTCGTAAATATTTTTTGCCATACCACGCTTCGAGAGATTGCCCTTCCCACTCGCGGTATTCTTCGGAATATTTTAGTTTATAATAGGCTTGTAAAAAATAGGGATAGCCAATCAGCATTGCAACGGCTATGGCTCCAAGGTTAATAAGCATCCATATCAATACAACACCCAAAAGCGGTAATGAAGTCGGGCTGTCTATGGTATAGCCTTTGAGCAAGAGGCTTAAGCCGGCTCCTAAGACGCATAAACAAATTGATATTTTGCTCAATAACATATCGCTTGATTTAAGACTTATAGCCGGATTGTAGAGGCATTTTATCAGTCTATCGACGGCAACTCTATGAATCAAATGACCAATGATTACAAAAATACAGTACAACGCAAGCACTCCCCAAACTGAGAATGCCGGTAATAAAAGCGCTTTAAATAACAAATCAAAGGAAGCGATGCAAGCGATCATAGTAGTAAACGCATGGAACTGATAATGATATGGCAGAATATGGGCTTGCTTGATAAACTTTCCGATCAAAACCAGCGATAGCCAGCATATGAGTATGATCATAGAAACTGCAGGTGTAAGCAGAGGTGGCTTTGATATGGGAACTTTTAGAGTGGTACTGTCATTAAACATAATTGAAAGACCCAAGAAGAACATATTCGTTCCGAATGTGAAAATAAGTGCAAATACAAAACTTTAGAAATAATATAATTGGTTTTAGCTATTGAAAAGCTAAAACTGTTATGCTATGATATATACAGTTAAAACAGAAGTAACAGTGAGAGGTGATGGATGATGAACATTCAGATTAACAACTCAAGCGATGCTCCGATTTATTTGCAGATAAAAAATCAAATAAAGGCACAAATCATTTCAGGAGAATTACAGGTCGGAGAACAATTACCGTCCATTCGATTTTTAGCTAAAGAGCTACGAGTAAGTATGATTACTGCCAAAAGAGCTTTTGATGAACTGGAGCTGGACGGTTTCATTAATTCTGTACAAGGTAAAGGCAATTTTGTTGCAGCACAGAATAAAGAGCTTATTCGTGAAGAATACCTAAAGCGCATTGAAGCAAAATTACAAGAGGCGGTTGAACTGTCGGAAATTGCAGGCATATCCAATGATGAATTGGTTGATATGCTAAATAGCTATGTGGAGGGGAAATATGAATAATTACGCTATTGAAATCGAAGGCTTAGTTAAGAATTTTGACGGTTTCACATTAGGACCGTTAGAACTGCGCATCCCGAAAGGAACTATTGTGGGTTATATCGGTCAGAATGGAGCAGGTAAAAGTACAACAATAAAGCTACTTTTAGGATTACTAAGCAAGGATTCAGGAAAAATAAAAATTTTAGGAGTTGATAATCCAAGCAGTATTGAGTTGAAAGATAAGCTCGGTGTTGTCTTTGATGATTTATTAGTGCCGGAAGAAATGACACTTGTCGATGTGGAAAAATTCTGTTCGAGAGTCTATTCAAAATGGGATAAGTATGCTTTCTGCAAGTTCAAAGAGAAATTCAACTTATCGGAGAAACAGATAATCAAAAATTACTCTCGCGGTATGAGAATGAAATTATCTATGGCGATTGCCTTATCTCATAATGCGGAGCTTCTGATATTGGATGAAGCAACAAGCGGCTTGGATCCAATTGTGAGAGAAGAAATTTTAGATTTATTGCTTGATTTTATGCAGGATGAAAATCATACAATCCTCATTTCTTCACATATTCTATCGGATTTAGAAAAGGTTGCAGACTATATCGCCTTTATTCATAACGGTAAGGTGCTATTTATTGAAACAAAAGACGAATTAAAGGAGAATTACGGTATCTGTACTTTATCCTCTGAAGAAGTGAAAAATATTGATGAAGCGGCAATAATCGGAAGAAGGGTACATTCTTTCGGTCAAGAGCTGCTTGTTAGAAGAAATCTTGTTCCGGATGGGATCACATTACAAAAGCCATCTATCGAAGACATTATGATCTACTTTGTGAAAGGGGAGAGGAAATAATGACTGCATTGATTATCAAAGATATCGCAACCTTAAAAAAGACACTATTACTAACTATTGCTATCTGTATCGCACTTGCTGCCTATGGAATATATGAAAATACAATTTTTATGATTCCACTTATCTGTGCAATGATACCGCTGATTTTGACAGCTATTGCTTTCGGTTATGATACGAAATCAAAATTTGAACAATTCGCCTTTTCGATGCCGATTAAAAAGAGCAGCTATGTATTGAGTAAATTATTCTTTGCCTTTGCCTTTGGACTGATCGGCGCTGTATGTTTATTTGTTTTATTAGTGCTTCAAGATAAGCTGCCGATAGATAATATAGTTTTGATTTCACTTATTACCTTAGTGGGAAGTGTTTTGATGTCAGCTGTTCAGCTTCCGTTTATTCTCAAATACGGCGCGGAAAAAGGCAGGCTGATTATGGTAATAACTTATTTTGCCATATTTACTCTATCAACGTTATTAAAAGAAAAATCGGCTTTTCTTGTAAAGCTGATGGAGGTCTTAAGCAAATATTCGATATCCATGATTTGCATAGGGATAACCTTTTTAGGGCTTATCATTATCGGAATTGCAATAAAAGCATCTGTCGTCATCATAGAGAAAAAAGAATATTAGGAAATACATTGTTGTTGAACAATATGAATTTGCTTAGTGATATGATGACTGACCCCTAAGAGCCGTAGATATTTTTGATATTTTTATGTATATTTCAGGATTATGCACAATTAAATTCAAAATATCTACCGATATCTCGCGAGAAGGCATTTCCGTAGATATTTCACAAAAAATCGTGAATAAAAAAATTTTATTCACGATTTTTTGTTGGAGCGATACCGCGGCACCGAAGAATGCCGGCACAGTGCCAAAATGCAGCTGTAAAGTACCGACAAACGCCGGCGCAAAGCAATCCCTTAACCTCTGTGCTCGATGAAGCGCAACGCCTTTGATGTTTCCATTAAGAGTATCGGTGACAGTACGAGTGCAAGTCCCATGAGATAAAGCTTGCCTGAAAGCACCGTAAGTCCGAATACAGTTCTGAGTGGCGTGAACATGACGAGTGCCACGAGGAGTGTCGATATAAGTCCCGCTTTGTTGAGGTTTGGATTTGTAAAGAAGCCTACTTTGAAAAGCGAGTGATCGGATCTCATGTTGAACGACTGAACGACTTGAGACAGGGCGAGCACCATGAAAGTCAAAGTTTGTCCGCCGTCTTCGGAGCCTGAAAGCTTTGTGCCTAAATAATATGCGACAAGAGAGATGCATCCGAAGAATATTCCCTGCAGTATCACGCGCAATCCGTATCCGTGAGCAAACATGCCTTCGCCCTTTGGCTTTGGAGCTCTGTCCATAACGTCTGATTCAACGGCTTCCATGC
>JAEXBK010000150.1 GCA_023394035.1 Bacillota bacterium | reverse complement strand
TGTTATGACTATAACATCGCGCTCAGAAGAAGGTAATGTAAAAGAAGATCTTTTAATAGAAAAAACAGGTGACGATCTCGACATAGGATTTAATGCAAAGTATATCCTCGATATATTAAGAGTTCTTGATGATGAAGAAATACTCATGAAATTCAATACGGGAACTTCACCTTGCCTCGTTCTTCCTACGGAAGGAGAAGCTTATGAATATCTTCTTCTTCCTGTAAGAATAACAAATATGTAAAACGATATAAAATGTATATAGAAAAGATTGAACTGAAAAACTTCAGAAATTATAACGATCTTGAGCTTGGATTTAACAAAAATGTAAATCTAATACTCGGAAATAACGCCCAAGGAAAAACAAATCTCCTCGAAGCTATATATATTTCCGCAATAGGAAGGTCTTTTAGGACTTCCCACGACTCAGATCTGATAAGATTTTCGGAACAAAACTCTTTTATCAAGGTATATGCAAAAAAGGATTATCTCGACACTTCTGTCGAGATAATCTTGATTGATAAAGGAAAATCAGGCAGCCTGACCGAAAAATACATTAAAAAAGACAAGAAAAGTATAAGCAGATCATCGGAGCTGCTTAACAATATTTTGATTGTCATTTTTTCTCCTGAAGACCTCAAAATAGTAAAGGATGAACCTGATAAAAGAAGAAAATTCATAGACAGAGAGCTAAGTCAGATATCGGCTAAATATTTCAGCACATATTCATCATATAAGAAAGCTCTAATCCAAAGAAATGCTTTTCTAAAAGAAGAACCTTATGATCATGAAGTGCTCGATATACTCGATTCTCAGCTTTCAAAATACGGCTCTGATGTAATGATAATGAGAAGCGAATTTGTAGAGAAGATAAGTTCAATAAGCTCAAATATACATGCCGGAATTACAGGTAACTCGGAAAAACTCGAAATAACATATCAGCCTTGCATCAAATTAGCGGAAAATCAAGAAAAAGTTTTTTATGAATCCCTAAAGAAAGCATTTTCTTCTGATTCAAGAAACAGAACTACTACAATAGGACCTCATAGAGATGATATATCTTTCTTTGTTAACGGAATAGATATGAGAAGCTTCGGGTCTCAGGGTCAACAGAGGACATGTGCCCTTTCTCTTAAGCTTGCCGAATTAACACTCATAAAAGAGGAAACAGGTGAAGATGCTATACTTTTGCTCGATGATGTAATGAGTGAGCTTGATTTCAGCAGGCAGGAATATCTTATAGACACCATGAAAAGTAACCAGCTTTTTATAACTACTACTCAAATAGACGAAAGCATACTCGAAAAATTTACAGACGCATCTATATTCAATATTGAGAACGGGAAAATAAAAGAGCAATAAAAGTGATAATATATATCTGTTATTTATTATAGAAAAATAAAGGGAAAATATCGCCTACGGGCGATTTTTTATTATACTGTTAAATAAAAAGTCATTTTTAATAAAATCGTTGATAAAAAGTCGATTTTATTGTATAATACAAACTGTTGTTCTAAAGTAAAATAGAATTAATAAATGCACGAAAGTGAGGTTATAAATGGGATCAGAACATAAGGTAAACGGACAGTACAATTCCTCAGAGATACAAGTACTCGAAGGTCTTGAGCCTGTCAGAAAAAGTCCCGGAATGTATATCGGTTCTACAGGACCGAGCGGTCTTCACCATCTTGTTTATGAGATAGTCGATAACAGTGTAGACGAAGCTCTTGCCGGATATTGTAAACATATCAAGATAACGCTGAATACTGACAATTCCGTTACCGTAGAGGATGACGGAAGAGGAATGCCTGTAGATATCAACAAGAATTACGGGATAACCGGTGTTGAAATAATACATACAAAGCTCAACGCCGGAGGAAAATTCGGCGGCGGCGGATACAAGGTATCCGGAGGTCTTCACGGCGTAGGTGCATCTGTAGTAAATGCTCTTTCGGAGAAGATGGTCGTTGAAGTAAAGAGAAACGGAAATCTTTACAGGCAGGAATATGTAAGGGGAGTTACGGTAGCACCTCTTGCAATAGTTGATGATGCCCGCGGAACGGGTTCAAAGACAACATTCTGGCCTGATCCTGAAATTTTCGAGGAAACTGTTTTTGATTATGACACGCTTGAGCACAGATTCAAAGAAATGTCATTCCTGAACAGAGGTCTCAAGATAACGCTTACAGACGACAGAGATGCAAAGAAGAAAAAAGAGGTTTTCCATTTTGAAGGAGGACTTTCCGAATTTGTCAAATATCTCAACAGAAATAAGGATACACTCCACGATACGATTCACTTTGAAGCGACAAAGAAGGACAACATGGAGATGGAACTCGAAGTCGCTATGCAGTACACAGGCTCATATAGTGAACTCGTGCTTTCATATGCAAATAACATAAATACAATCGAGGGAGGAACTCACCTTGCCGGCTTCAGAGCTGCTGTTACAAGAGCGATAAACGACTACGCAAGAAAGGCAAAGATTCTCAAGGATAATGACCCTGCTCTATCGGGAGATGACGTAAGAGAAGGTCTTACGGGAATAGTTTCAGTAAAGCTTGAACGCCCTCAGTTTGAGAGCCAGACAAAGATCAAGCTCGGAACGAGTGAGGTCAGAGGCTTTGTTGAAACGGCAACTAACGACAATCTTACTGCTTATCTTGAGGAACATCCAAAGGAAGCAAAGATAATACTCGAGAAATGTCTTCAGGCATCGAGAGCTCGTGAGGCTGCAAGAAAAGCGAGAGAGCTTACGAGAAGAAAGAGCGTGCTGGACAGCACATCGCTTCCGGGTAAGTTAGCGGACTGCTCCGAAAAAGATCCTGCACTTTCAGAAATATTCCTCGTCGAGGGTGATTCCGCAGGAGGATCCGCAAAGCAGGGAAGAGACCGTCTGAGACAGGCTGTGCTTCCGCTCAGAGGTAAGATTCTCAACGTAGAAAAAGCCCGCGAAGACAAGATGATGAACTCCGAAGAAATAAAGAACATGATAACCGCATTCGGATGCGGCGTAGGCAAAAACTTTGATATTTCAAAGCTCAGATACCATAAGATAATAATTATGACCGATGCCGACGTCGACGGAGCTCATATCAGAACACTTCTTTTGACTTTCTTCTATCGTCACATGACGCCTTTGATAGAGGGAGGATATGTATATGCGGCAAGACCGCCTCTATTTATGACAAAGCAGGGCAAGGATGTTTACTATACATATAAGGAATCGGAGCAGGATAAGCTGCTCGAGAAGCTATCTGAGAAGAATCAGAAAATAGACATTCAGAGATACAAGGGTCTTGGAGAAATGGACTTCCATCAGCTTTGGGAGACAACCATGGACTACAATAACAGAACTTTGGTGCAGATAACTGTAGAGGACGCTTCACAGGCAGACGAAATATTCACAGTCCTGATGGGAGATAAGGTGCCTCCACGCAAGAAATTTATAGAAGACAACGCGAAATATGCGCGTATAGACATTTAGAAAGGAGGGCCATATGGCAGATCTTCTCGAAGATACTAAATTAGTGCAACACGATATATATACTGAAATGAAGAGGTCCTATATCGACTATGCGATGAGCGTTATAGTCGGAAGAGCCCTTCCGGATGTCAGAGACGGTATGAAGCCTGTTCACAGACGTATATTATACGGAATGGGACAGCTTGGAGTAACTCCTGACAAGCCGCATAAGAAATCAGCGCGTATCGTCGGTGAAGTAATGGGTAAATATCACCCTCACGGTGACAGCTCCATTTACGATTCGATGGTAAGAATGGCGCAGGACTTCTCGACAAGATACATGCTCGTTGACGGTCACGGAAACTTCGGTTCAATCGATGGAGACGGTGCAGCCGCGATGCGTTATACAGAAGCGAGAATGACTCCGTTTGCGCTCGAAATGCTGCGCGAAATCGACAAGGATACGGTAGACTTCGGTGATAACTTTGACGGCGAAGAGAAAGAACCTTTAGTTCTTCCGAGCAGATACCCGAACCTTTTAGTTAACGGTTCAAACGGTATAGCTGTAGGAATGGCGACTTCAATTCCGCCTCATAACTTGACGGAAGTAATAGATGCGACGGTTCTTTTGATAGACGAGCCGGAAAGCACAGTCGACGATCTGATCAAAATCGTCAAAGGACCTGACTTCCCTACAGGTGCTGTCATTTTGGGAAAAGCCGGAATGAGAGACGCATATAAGACGGGTCAGGGAAAAGTAAAGGTCAGAGCCGTCTGCGAAATCGAAGAAACGGATCGCGGAAAATCTCAGATAGTAATATCCGAAATTCCGTACATGGTAAATAAGTCGAGACTCATCGAAAAGATGGCGGAGCTCGTAAAGGATAAGCGTGTCGAAGGCGTTTCGGCTATACGCGACGAGTCTAACCGTGAAGGAATAAGAATCGTAATAGAGCTCAAGAGGGATGCAAATCCTCAGATAACGCTCAACAGATTCTACAAGCATACGCAGCTTCAGGACAGCTTCAGCATGATAATGCTTGCTCTTGTAGACGGTGAACCGCGCATTTTGGATCTCAAGTCGATACTTACGGAATACCTTAAATTCCAGAAGGAAGTAGTAACTCGTAGAACACGATTCGATCTTAACAAAGCTGAAGCGAGAGCTCACATACTCGAAGGTCTCCGCATAGCGCTCGACAATATCGACGAGGTTATAAAGACTATCAGATCGTCATATAACGATGCCAAGGAAAAGCTGATGGAACGCTTCGGACTTTCGGCTATTCAGGCTCAGGCGATACTCGACATGAGGCTCATAAGGCTGCAGGGTCTTGAACGCGAGAAGATAGAGAACGAATACAACGAGCTAATGCAGAAAATTGCGTACTACAAGTCGCTTTTGGCTGACGAAAAGCTCCTCATGGGAGTCGTAAAAGACGAGCTTCTCGAAATCAAGAAAAAATATGGCGACAAGCGCAGAACAAAGATAGGAAGAGACGAAGGCGAATTTGACGAGGAAGATCTCGTTGAGGAAGAAAGCGTTGCGATTACATTGACTCATTTGGGGTACATCAAAAGAGTACCTGCAGATACATACAAGGCACAAAAACGAGGCGGAAAAGGCATAACGGGCATAACGACCCGCGAAAATGACTTCGTCAAAGATCTTGTTATGACGTCAACGCACGACAACCTGATGTTCTTCACGAATACCGGAAAAGCTCATAAGATCAAGGCATTTGAGGTTCCTGAGGCAACACGTACAGCAAAGGGAACTCCGGCAATCAACTTCCTCAATCTCCTTCAGAGAGAACGCATAACAGCGGTAATTCCTGTAAAGGAATTTTCTGAGGACAGATACCTGATCGCGATAACGAAAAACGGTCTCATAAAAAAGACCGCACTCGGCGATTTTGATACGAAGAGAACGACGGGACTTATCGCCATCAATCTTAAAGATGATGACGAGCTGATCGCTATCAAGGAAAGCTCCGGAGCAAACAATATAATCATCGTAACAAAGAAGGGTAAGTGCATTTCATTCTCCGAAACGGATGTAAGACCTATGGGAAGAATTGCCGGCGGCGTCAGAGCCATCAAGCTCGAAAAAGACGATGAAGTAGTGGCTATGGAGCTTGTCGATCCTGAACAACAGCTTCTTGTTGTTACCGAGAACGGATTCGGAAAACGTACTCCTGTAGAGGAATACAAGATTCAGGTTCGTGGCGGAAAGGGTCTCCTTACATACGACAAGGCCAAGTTCAAGAAAACGGGAGCGCTGATCGGCGCAATGGTAGTAAACGATGATGATGAAGTATTCCTGATCAATTCAGACGGAATAATCATCAGAATCAGAGCGGAAGAAATATCGCAGCTCGGACGTGCTACTCAGGGCGTTAAGATCATGAAGGTCGATGACGGAACAAAGATCGTTGCTATGGCAAAGGCCATAAAGGATGACGAAGAAGACGAAAAGTCTGAAGATCCTTCGCCTAAAACAGAAGGAAAAGAAGAACAGCTTTCCCTTTGATTTTATCCGTAGTTTAGGATATAATAAACCTGTGTGTATCTAATATGCACAGGTTTTTAGATTGGAGGAGAATAAGTGGATAATCTAAAAATAATATGTCCCGGCAAACCGGAATATATGACGATGATACGACTTGCGACAGGATCGCTTGCTGCACAGGCAGGTCTTGATCTTGATGCTGTAGAGGATATCAAAATGGCGGTATTTGAGGCATGCAAGAATGTTTCGTGTCATCAGAGGGACGGATACAGCGACAAATACGAAATCGAATTTTGTGTAGGAGACGGAGTAATTGAGGTTACTGTATGCGACGCTTGTGATAAACACACACTTGAGAAAAGCAAGAAATGCAAGCTTTGCCCACAAGAGGGCGACATCGGCTCGATTATGATCAGATCCCTCGTTGACTGCGCGGAATTCGGCTGCAACGGAGAAGGTCATAAGTTTATTAACATGGTGAAGAGAATATGATGGATCAGGACTTGTTTGAAGAATACAAACAAAATCCGACAAAAGAAAAAAGAAACGCGCTTGTAGAAAAGAACCTCTACATGGTTGATATTTTGATACGCAAATATCTTGGTAAAGGTGTCGAATACGACGACCTTTACCAGGTTGGCGCGCTTGCACTTGTCTCTGCGGTTGAACGCTTTGATCCGGAAAAGGGATTTGAGTTCAGCTCTTTTGCTACGCCTACGATACTCGGCGAGATAAAGAAATATTTCAGAGACAAGCAGTGGAGTCTTAAGGTACCTCGTCGCCTTAAGGAAATTGCTGCAAAGGTACAGGCGGTCAAGGACGAGCTTTATTCGCGCAACCACGCATCGCCTACAGTTGAGGAAATTGCCCTTGCTACGGGATATACGCCTGAACAGATACTCGAGGCAATAGACGGATCGAGAGCTTACGGAACGTATTCTCTCGACAAATCGTTTGACGATGCAGGCGAGGACGGCGACAATGCCTTCCTTGAGAAATATACAGGCTTTGACGAGGCAGGTTACGACAGAATAGAGATAAAGGAGATCATCAGAAAGGTAGTCGATACTTTTAACGAGCAATACAAATTTATTTTCAGAGAACGCTTTTTGAATAATCGTTCTCAGTCTGAAATAGCACAGAAATTAGGAATTTCCCAGATGACAGTATCGCGTGCGGAGAAGAATATAGTTGGAAAATTCAGGGCTGAGCTTCTGAGGTGATGATATGACCGTCAGCAATATCAGAATAGGATTTATAGGCTTCGGAAATATGGGGCAGGCAATATGCGACGGACTCCTGAGAGCGGATGCCGTAGATCCCGAAAAGATACATGCATGTGCGAACAACCTTGACAGGCTTACGGAGCGTGCCGACAGACGCGGCATAAACGCATGTAGGAGCGCATACGAAACCGTTGACAATGCAGATATCGTTATAGTGGCGGTCAAGCCGAATGTCGTAAGGGGCGTGCTTGAGCCCATAAAGGATAAGCTTATGGGAAAAGCCGTTGTCTCTGTGGCTGCCGGCTGCGACTTTGGCTTTTATGAGGAATTTCTGATAGACGGAACGAATCATATTTCCACGATTCCCAATACCCCCGTTGAGATATGCAAAGGAGCGATAGTATGCGAGGAAACGCATAGTCTGACAACGGAGCAGATGGCGGCATTCAAACGGATCTTTTCGACTATAGGAACACTTGAATTTATAGATACCGAGCATATGTCGGCAGCAGGAACGATAAGCGGCTGCAGTCCTGCGTTTGCTGCAATGTTTATAGAAGCAATAGGCGATGCTGGCGTAAAATACGGACTTAAACGCGAAGCCGCATATAGGCTCATAGCACAAACGCTTTCGGGAACAGGAGCACTTTATATAGAAAAAGGCGAACATCCGGGCAGAATGAAGGATTCGGTATGTTCACCCGGAGGAACTACGATAAAAGGCGTATCAGCTCTTGAGGAATACGGGCTCAGAAACGCTTTAATAAAGGCAATAGATGCAATAGAAGGTAAATAGTAACCCGAACCTGAAAGGCGGACATCATGGACTATAACAAAGCCCGAGAAGTTACACAAGCTGTAGAAAAAGTCGTTTTAGGAAAGGAAAAGCAAATACGCGAAATGATGCTGGCTATAATTGCCGGCGGACATATAATTTTGGAAGACATACCCGGTGTGGGAAAGACAACAATGGCACTTTCGTTCAGCAAAGCTCTCGATCTCGATCATAAGAGAGTTCAGTTTACTACTGATTTGATGCCGTCTGACCTGACGGGTTTTTCTGTATACAGAAAGGAAGCGGAGCGATTCGTCTACCGTGAAGGAACTGTTTTCTGTAATCTCCTTCTTGCAGACGAAATCAACAGGACATCGCCTAAAACTCAGGCTGCTTTGCTCGAAGTAATGCAGGAGCGGAAGGTAACGGTTGACGGAGTGACACGCGAAGTGCCATCACCTTTTACGGTCATAGCTACCCAAAACCCTATAGGCTCGGCAGGAACGCAGATGTTGCCTGAGTCGCAGCTTGACAGATTTATGGTTTCAATGAGTCTCGGGTATCCCGACCTTGAGAGTGAGCTTGAGCTTGCAAAATCAATAGGACACGATGAGCGTATCGACAATATAACTGCAATAGCGGGAAAAGAAGATATATTAGCGGCAAGAAGACAGACCGAAGAAATATTCATCAAGGACGATGTCTACGAATACATAGTTAAGCTCATAATTGCAACGAGAGATAACAAATATCTTGAGCATGGGGCAAGTCCGCGTTCAACGATAGCTTTAGTCAAGATGTCAAGAGCCGCTGCATGGTTTGAGGGTCGTGATTTTGTGACGCCTGCCGATGTATTCGAGCAATTTCCTTTTGTCGTAAAGCACAGAATAAGGTTAAACACCGCGGCGAGGATGGAAGGGAAAAGCGCGGACGATATTATAAGCGAAATAATAGAAAGCGTTGAAAAACCGAAGCTTGAAGCTTAGCGTATAAAGCCCGAAGAAGGAGAGTTCATATGAGAAGGATATTATATTTCATCCTCATCATAATTACTTTTGCTCTGGCAGGCTTATTTCGCAGCATGCCTTTGCTTGTCATGCTCATAGCCGAGCTTTTGATGATACCGTTTATGTTTATAGTGGTAATTTACCTTCGCCGGAGCGTTTCGGCGAATTTTGCTTATTCAGGTGCCGCGATCACAAAAGGAGAATGCGCCGAAGCCGAGATTTGCGTCATAAACAAAGGCCGCATTCCGGCAGGCAGGGTTAGTTTTAAGCTCAGCTACGGAAACGGTAAGGAGAAAAAAACGCGCAGAAAAAAGCTCTCAGGTACGGCACTTGCCGGTAAAAATTCGCTTAAATTCGATATAAAACCGAATTACTGCGGCATCATAGAACTGAATTTGAATAAGGTGTCCGTCTTTGACTGGCTTTTACTGTTCGGTATGTCAAGGAAGGTCGGCCAAACGATGAAAATCGCAGTATTCCCGCCTTTTGAAGGAAATGATGAGCTTGAAATCGAAATGAACGGGGCTTCAGGAAGTACGATTTCAAAAGACCAAAACGGAAGCGGTGGAGATCAAAAAGATATAAGGGAATATGCGGAGGGCGATCAGCTGCGTCATATTCACAAGAACAGGACCGCACAGATGGCTGAGCCGTGGATAAGGGAATTTTACAGCGAAACCGACAGCGTTACGGGAATATTCCTCGATACGAAGGGGATAACACGTCTAAATGAGGAGGAGTGCGACAGATTCTATATGTTTATTGCCGCCTTTGTTCGTTCTGCCTTGAACGGAGCGTCGGGAGTAAAGATAAGATACTATGACGAGCAGCTTAAGGAGCTCCGCACATTTGAAATAGAAAGCGAAGACGGATTCCGTGATATTATGCTCGCTTTGTACGGTATAGAGTCTGAACCCGAAGGAAACCCGGCTGCTCTTGCGGAACCGGGCGAGCTTATAATTTCAACGGATTGCGGGGTAAACGAAAAATGAAGAAGATCGTTTTTACCTGCAAGGCGGAAGAAAAATCGGGAATCGGAAGTAAGATATACTCATATCTTGCAATTCTCTTAGGATTTTATGCTGTAAATATTCTTATGACAAAATTTCAGGTCAAGCAAATCAGCGATATAACGCCCGTGCTTTTGGCTTTAAGTGCTTTTGCGGCAATATATCTTGCTATCCTGTTTTTTCTATATTTCAGACATCGCAGGCTCTTTATATGGCTTATGGTCATTACCGGGCTTATTTCCGTAATATTTTTTCTCAGAACCGATTTCATATGGAAGGGAATATTTCATGGGTTTGCAGCGATTTTTTCGGGTGGATCAAATCCGGAATTCCCTATTATTAAATTTAATGATGAAGCTTTTGCCGCTGTAAGCTTTGCATTTCAATGGATAATCGAAATAAGGATAGAACATTTAGTGATATATTCTGTTATCGTATGCACAATCTTATTTGCAGCTGAGGTCGTATTCAAATTGCACTTTTTCGTCTATCTTTTGACTTCCGCTCTTCTTTTGCTTACGCCGTTTGCAGGGATAGAATACGAATATGTGAACATCGCACTGCTTCTCGTATTTCAGATATTCTTTTATGCTTTTTCAGCGTCAGGACGAAAGCTCGGCGCGGCCTTTGAGGGAGCATCAAAAAGCGGGGCGGCAGCGGCGCTGCTGGCTTTGATCGCCGTAATTGCAGCGATTCCTATTTCCGGTTACATCAAAGACATCGCCTTCGGGGCAGTTGATAGGGCGGATGAGCAGGTTTTCAGGATAATAAAGGATTTTGAGGGCGGAGACAGGCTCGAAAAGGCTACGGGAGTTATAAGCGGAAGAAATAATTACGTTACCGATACGGTGAAGATAAGTGCTTATAGTAATAACGAGATCACATATCCTATTTACCTTATAGGCTTTCGTGGCGGAGAGTATACGGAAAAGGGCTTTGATAAGAGCAGAGACGGCGCTTATTTTTCGGGAAGAGTGTATGATTATAGAGATCCCCTCGGTAGCGTCTATATGAATTTATTCGCCTTAGATATAGACCAGAGAATAACGGAGGAGGAATTCGGAAAACTGAGCTTTCCTCAGCCGGTATCACTTTATGAGAAGCTGTACGGACGAGAAGAAGAGACGCTCGATGCAAGAAGCTTACATTTGAGATACGATGCTTTTGCGGAAAAAGACAATGAGCTCACACATTATTTCCCTTATTATTCACAGTATAATGAAGAAATGGGATACGCCTTACAGGGAGAAGATGCGGAATATTCTTATACCTGCTTCAATCCGAAGGAATGTTACATAAGCGATTTTTCGAGCTTCGGATCAAATATCATGACGACATATGACGCAGACTACGAATTGATAACCTCTTTTGAGAAGGCACCGCCGTCTCCGCTTATGAAGCGAACGAAAGAAGAACTTTTGCTCTATAAGAAGAGAGCTATGCAGGACTTTGCCGGCGGTGATTTTATCCGCGGAATAGGCAGGCTCAGAAAGTTAGTTGAGGCAAATCCGCTCGAGGATCTCGAGGAGATAACTGCATTTATAATGGAGACCTTGAGCGGCTGCACGTACACGCGCACGCCCGGAATGAGACCGTTAAATAAGGATCCCGTAGAATACTTCCTGTTTGAATCAAGAACAGGGTACTGTCAGCAGTTTGCGGCGGCAGCAACGCTTATGTACAGGCTGTACGGAATTCCGGCGCGTTACGTATCGGGATACAGAATAGATCGGGATCTTTGGGAGCCGGATGGTCCGCCGCAGAAAGTGCAAAGTCCGACATATATAGGTGAAGGTGCCCCCCTAATAGAGGTACAGCCGGTAAAGGCGGAGCTTACGGATGTAAACGCACATTCATGGGTGGAAATTTTTTCAGTCGAAAGAGGATGGTATCCTGTAGACGTTACACCTGCAGCTGACGGAACGATGGCGGAGCCGTCTTCGTACTTTCCTCTTGAAAGAATAAAGGAAATAATAGAAGAACAAAGCTGGAACGGAAGCCTCGAACTCGACAGATTTGCAAATAGCGGAGAAGATGAAGCAAGCACCGGTGAATGGCACGGTTCAGGTCTCGCTATCGGAAGTATCATAAGAGGTATAGGCAAAGAGCGCGCAAAAGCTCCTTTGATTGCCGTTCTGCTCTCAATTCCGCTTATAGCTTTCTGTATAATAAGCGGCAGACGGGAATTTATAAAAAGAATGCGCCCGAGACAGGCATTCAGGCTCATCATAAAAGAAGCTGACTGCAAGCTGAGCGGCTACGAGCAGGATTTTGCTGAGAAGCTATCGGAACAAATAACACCGATAGATATCGAAGAAGCCGAGAGACTTAAGAAAATAGTATTGGCTGAGGCATTCGGCAGCGTTAAGTGCTCAGATGATGATGCGGAATTTTGCCGCAGCTTATACAGAAAAATAAAATATGGCAAAAACAAAATACTCCCGAAAGCATAATCGACTCGGGAGTATCGCTGATATTAAATATTCTTTTCTTCTTCTAATTGTCTTTCGAGCTCTTCGCGGATCATCGTTTCGACCATCAAAGGCAGCGCCGAAAGCTCTTTGCGATCAAGTCCTTCGGTCTTAACAGGTGGCAGGAAGGTTACGGTTGCGGTAAGTCCCTTTACTATCTTATCGTTATCCTCGTACATCTTGTGAGTTCCGTTGATTACTACGGGAACGATAGGAACGAGCGCTTTTGTTGCGAGCTTGAAGCTACCTGACTTGAATTCTCCCATTTTAGGACCGCGGCTTCTCGTGCCCTCCGGGAATATTACCATTGAAAATCCCTGCTTGAGGTATTCGGCACCTTCCTGTATAACCTTGAGCGACTGGCGTGCCTCCCCTCTTGATATGAAAATTCCTCTGATTGCAGGAACCCATTTGTTCAGAACGGGAACCTTGCTCAGCTCGGACTTTGAGATAAAGCCGGTCTGCTTGCCCTCGACGCCTTTGAGTATCGCTATTATATCAGCATATCCCTGGTGGTTTGCAATGTAAACGCATGCACCGTCCGGAATGTTTTCGCGGCCTCGAACATCAAAGCTTACATTGAATTTTTTTATAATATGATTTGCCCACGCTGCAGTTGCCTCGGCAATTTCCTTGCGCTCCCCTTCAAGATCGCCTTCGGCTTTCTTGGCGTTGATGCGCGGTATGTATCCGTAGAACTTGAGTGCTGAGTGTAGGATAATAAGGCTTCCTCCGAAGTTTTTGAAGATATTCAAATGGAACCTCCTGTTAATCGTAAAAGTATATTAATAATATAACACAAAACTGTTGGAAATAAACAAGAATAAAGGATATAATCATATTATACAAAGAAAGGATCAGAATGAAGGACAATATATTACAGAGAAGAACTGCGCTTGCCGTTGCGGCGGCATTGATGCTTGCGGGTTTTGTTCTCATAGCTCTGCTTATGGTGAGCGGCCGCCTTGAGGAGCTCGACGAGTTTATAAGGCTCGGAGCATACAATATAAGAACACCTGCGCTCAATACGGCAGTTAAGGCGATAACGCATACAGGAGACGGAGTTACTATGATTGCCGTAGGGCTTACACTTCTGCTCGTCACTAAGCTCAGAAAAAATTACGGTATACCGTATGTGACAACAACACTTGCATCAACCGTTATATACAAGACCCTCAAAATGGCTTTCGGTCGCCCTCGTCCCGATGTGGCGTTCAGGCTTGTGGAGCAGTGGGACAAATCGTTCCCGAGCGGTCACTCCATGAACTGCCTCGTAGGGTACGGAATCCTGATTTACCTTATCAGAAAGCATTGCCCCAATAAGTATGCGGCAAATGCACTGACGGCGGCTCTGTCGGTTTTGATAGCTTTGATCGGGTCGAGCAGAATCTATCTCGGAGTTCATTATTTTTCCGACGTAATAGGCGGCTGGAGCCTTGGAATTGCATTGCTTTTGATGTCGATAATAATTCTTGAGGAACTCGATAAGAGAAAAGGACTTGAAAAAAATATTAACTTGCGTTATTAATTTATTCATGGGTATATAGTAAGCAATCGGTAACGAAATGAACCGAATGGTTACATATTAAATAACAAAAGCGAATTAAAGGAGAAATGAAATGGCAAAGATTTATGTATGTGGAGCATGTGGTTACGAGTATGATCCTGCAGTAGGCGATCCTGATAACGGAATTGCGCCGGGAACAGCATTTGAAGACCTTCCTGAAGATTGGGAATGTCCTGTATGCGGAATGGGCAAAGACGTATTCGAAGTAAAAGAAGACTAATTACCTCGCAGGGGCTGCTCACGAAGCGATGAAAATCGCCGGGCAGCCCTATTTTTGTGCTGTTTTTAGCGCGAGGTTGACAGGTCCCTGAGCTTCGGTTATCATGATTAGTGAATACAAACAGAGGAGGTAAAGAACATGGACAGTTGCGATAGTAGTGGGAAGTATTCTGACAGCGGCGATGATTATCGTACATTGAGCGCAGATTTGTTCTGTTTACTTTGCCGGATAAATTAACGCACTTTTGATATGCAGATGACACCGCCGGATTCCTGTGCTATACAGCAAACGATGTGAAGCAGAAAAAGGACCGAATGGGGCGGTGTATTTTTGTGCCCTTTTTCGGCTCGGAAACGGAGGCATAAAATGAAAAAGATATTAAAAGAACCGATTTATTTGAACGAGCTGCTCGCATTGCTCAGGGGCAGACTCGAAAAGGAAGCGCTCCTTAAGGCTCTTTCCGACTATCACGAAAAGGATGTCGCGGATGCCGTAACGGAACTTTCAGCGGAGGAAAGGCGCGGGCTATATGCGCAGCTCGGAGCCGAGTACGCTTCGGAAATAATTTCATATATCGACGATCCCGGAATATATCTTTTCGAGATAGGTGTCGAAAATTCCGCGGAAGTGCTTGCTAACATGGACTCGGACGATGCCGTGGACATACTCGAGGATCTTGATCCCGAGATGCGTGATCAAATAATGGCTGCGATGGATAAGAAGGCGCGCTTTGATATAGATCTCATTCTTTCGTACAAGCCGAACGAAATCGGAAGAAAGATGACGACGAATTTCGTCGTTATAAGGAAAGACCTTTCTATACGCGGCGCGATGCGCGAACTCATAAGTCAGGCGGGCGAGCACGACAATATCTCAACGCTCTATGTGGTAGATGAAAATCAAAAGTTTTGCGGCGCCGTTTCTCTCGAAGACCTTATAATCGCAAGAGTGGGCGACGAACTTGAACCCCTTATAAGCGTATCCTACCCTGCCGTTAACGATCATGAACTGATCAGCGATTGCATAGACAGGATAAAAAACTACGACGAGGACTCTATTCCTGTTGTTTCAAGCGATGGCAGAATTGTAGGTGCTATAACATCTTCGGAGCTCGTCGAAGTAGTGAACGAAGAGATGAGCGAGGACTATGCAAGGCTCGGCGGACTGCGCGCCGAAGAAGACTTAAACGAAACTACGGCGGAAAGCATCAAAAAACGCCTTCCGTGGCTTATCGTGCTTCTCTTTCTCGGAATAGGCGTATCGTCTGTCGTAGGTATGTTCGAGGCGGTAGTATCGGTCATTCCCGTCGTAATCTGCTTTCAGTCGCTCATACTCGATATGGCTGGAAATGTCGGCACGCAGTCGCTTGCGGTCACGATACGTGTTTTGATGGACGGAGATGTTACCGCAGCAGAAAAACTCAAGCTGATATTCAAAGAGATGAAGATAGGGCTTTCGAACGGCTTACTGCTCGGCGCGTTGACTGTCGTATTCATAGCCGGATATACGTATTTATTCAAAGCTCAGCCGATCGGGGCGTCGCTTTTGATAGCCGGATGTGTCGGACTGTCTCTTCTCCTTGCTATGATGATATCGAGTCTCGTAGGAACGCTCGTGCCGATGTTTTTTCACAAAATAAATGTCGATCCGGCAGTTGCCTCAGGGCCGCTTATCACGACGGTAAACGATATGGTGGCGGTAATTACGTATTACGGTCTTTCGTGGATACTTTTGATAGATTTATTTCGGATAGTGAAGTAATATTGAGATAGAATTCCTGTCTTTATCTATTAAGAAGGGAGTTAAAGCGATGGAAGACTCTAAGATTATAGAATTCTATTTTGACCGCGACGAAAAGGCGATATCGGAATCTGAGAAAAAAAACGGCGGATACTGTAAGTCCATAGCCTTTAATATTCTGCGGAATAAGGAAGATTCGGAGGAGTGCGTCAGCGATACATGGCTCAAAACATGGAATTCCGTTCCGCCGACACATCCGAAATCACTAAAGGCTTTCTTTGCAAAGCTTACGAGGAACGGCGCCTTTAACATATGGGAAAAAGAATCGGCTAAGAAACGCGGCTCGGGTGAGCTGACTATGGTTCTGGACGAGCTTGCCGAGTGT
>JAEXBK010000088.1 GCA_023394035.1 Bacillota bacterium | reverse complement strand
TCTCGGTGTAGTAGTTGCAACAAAGAAGGGAAAGGAAATCTTTACCCAGATTTTTTACGGAATCAGACACGATATAGGTCAGGGAGAGCATTTCGGCGGCAGGCTGGCAGGAGTTGCGGGAAGAAAGAAGCAGTTCAGCTCTATTCCTAAGATACTTGACACAAGCGTAATCATTGACGGCAGAATTGCCGAGATAATGAAGACCGGATTTTTGGAAGGTCCTATAGTAATTCCTGAGTTTGTTCTCGTTGAGCTCAGACATATAGCCGATTCATCTGATTCGCTTAAGAGGGTGCGCGGAAGACGCGGACTTGACATTCTGAACAAGATACAGAGCGAATACGGAATAGATATATACAATACCGACAATGAGAAATCGCTTAAAGAAATACCCGAAGTCGATGTGAAGCTTCTTAAGCTTGCACAGATAATGAACGGAAAGGTAGTGACGAATGATTTCAACCTCAACAAGGTGGCTGCTATAAACGGCGTAGAAGTGCTTAACATCAACGAACTCGCAAATACTATCAAGCCTGTTGTTATCCCGGGTGAGAGGATGACCGTAACGCCTATAAAGCAGGGCAAGGATCCTAATCAGGCCCTTGCATATCTCGATGACGGCACTATGATCGTCGTTGAGGACGGCAGAAAAATGATAGGGAAAACTACGGAGATAAATGTCACGAGCGTACTTCAGACATCAGCCGGAAGAATGATATTCGGTCGCATAAAGCTGAAATAGTAAACACGGAGTATCTATGTATAAGGGAAAGAACGTACATGTTATAATCGGAGCCGGCGGAAGAGGCACCAGAATGAAGGCTGCCATTCCCAAGCAGTTTCTTTATGTCGGAGGCAAGACGATAATCGAAAGAACGGTTGCCAAGTTTTACATGTCTGAGCTTGTTGACAGTGTAACGATTGTGACCGCAAGCGATTATCTGAAATACACAAACGAGCTGTTTTCGGAATACGACCTCAAACCCGTAACGGTAATTTCAGGAGGTGAGCAGCGGCAGGATTCGATTTATGCTGCCGTTAAGAGCCTCGAAAAATCGGGGATAGCGGATGATGACATAATAATGGTTCATGACGCTGTAAGACCGTATTTTTCGGAGCTGCTGATAGAAAAAACCGCCGAGGCCGCATTTGAATACGGAGCGGCGGTTACAGCGGTAATTCCGAAGGATACCATAAGAAACAAGGACGGCGGAACGCTTGTACGGTCGGAGCTCTACTGCGTTCAGACTCCGCAGGCGTTCGGCGCGCTGCTTTTGACGGAAGCGTATAAACGTGCTTTTTCAGACGGATATTACGGTACGGACGATGCCGGACTTGTAGAGCGACTCGGTGCTAAAGTGACTGTCGTCCCGGGTGAAGAGGGCAATATCAAGATAACTACTCCGGAGGATTTAAGGATGGAGATGAGGATAGGCACGGGCTTTGATGTACATAAGCTCGTCGAAGGAAGAAGGCTGATTATCGGAGGGGTCGAAATCGAATACGAAAAAGGGCTCCTCGGACATTCGGATGCAGATGTGCTTCTTCACGCTTTGACCGATGCGATACTCGGAGCGGCGTGCATGGGAGACATCGGCAGACTTTATCCTGACAGCGACCCGGCATACAAAGGTGCGTCAAGCATAATTCTTTTGCAGAGGGCATGGAACGCTGTAAGAGACAGGGGATATGGATTTGTAAATGCGGATATAACCGTCATCTGTGAGAAGCCCAAGATGTCGCCGTATATTGACAGGATGAGAGAAAACATAGCGAACGCGCTTTGCGTTGATGTTGATTCTGTAAGTATAAAGGCGACGACAACGGAAAAATTAGGCTTCACAGGACGTGGGGAAGGCATTGCGGCGCAGGCTGTGTGCATGCTTTCGAGCTTTCCCATATAGATAAATACAAGAATGGAGAATGTTAAGTATGAGACTTTCAAGAATGCACATTAAGACTTTGAGAGAGCTTCCGACGGAGGCGGAAATACCAAGCCATATCCTGCTCCTCAGATCGGGCATGATACGCAAGCTTGCGTCAGGCATATACGGATTTATGCCGCTCGGCTGGAGGGCTTTGAGAAAGATAGAAAACATAGTCAGAGAAGAGATGGATGCGTCCGGTTCACAGGAGATTTTGATGTCGGCCATACAGCCTGCAGAGCTATGGGAAGAATCGGGACGCTGGACAAAGTACGGACCTGAGCTTTGGAGAATCAAAGACAGAAACGGAAGAGACTTCTGCCTCGGACCTACGCATGAGGAAATATTCACAGACATCATAAGAGACGGTGTTTCCTCATACCGCCAGCTTCCGCTTAGCCTATATCAGATACAGACGAAATACAGAGATGAGGCGCGCCCTCGTTTCGGACTTATGAGAAGCAGAGAGTTTATCATGAAGGATGCTTATTCCTTTGATAAGGATGAGGACGGTCTCGATGTAAGCTACAAAACGATGTATGACGCATATGACCGCATATTCAAGAGATGCGGCCTCGTATGCAGACCGGTAGCTGCTGACAGCGGTGCAATCGGCGGAGACGGATCACATGAGTTTACGGCACTTTCAGAGGTCGGAGAAAGCGAAATAGTCTACTGCGAAAAATGCAGTATGGCTGCAAATATCGAAAGGGCGGAATGCAGAGACGACGCTCCTACTGCTGATAATGTACCTATGCTCGAAATGGAAGAAAAGCATACTCCGGGAACAAAGACTATAGAATCCGTTGCGGCTTATCTTAACCTCGATGTAAAGCAGACTATCAAGGCACTGCTCTTCCAGAAATACGATGCGGAGGGCAATGAAGACGGTTTTGTTGCGGCATTTGTCAGAGGTGACAGAGAGCTCAACATGATCAAGCTCGTAAACGCACTCGGCATTGCAGAACACGAGATCGCCTTTGCTGATGAAGAAAAGATGGCTGCCGTAACGGGCTGTGTCGGAGGCTTCACCGGACCGTGCGGACTTCACGACTGCATTATGGTAGTTGACAGTGAACTTATAGGTCAGAAAAATATGTGCGCAGGCGCATGTAAGGAAGACCATCATATAATAAACGTAAACTACGGAAGAGATTACAAGGCTGATATAATAGCGGATCTCAAGGTTCTAAAAGTCGGTGATCCTTGCCCTGTATGCGGCGCACCGGTCAGCCATACAAGAGGAATCGAAGTCGGACAGGTATTTAAGCTCGGAACAAAGTACTCGGATGCAATGAAAGCCTATTACAAAGACGAGAACCAGAAGGATCATCCTATCGTAATGGGATGCTACGGAATAGGCGTTTCGAGAACGCTTGCTGCAATCATAGAACAGCATCATGACGACAAAGGCATCATATGGCCTGTTTCGGTTGCTCCTTACCATGTGATTATAACGCTTGTAAAGCCTGATGACGAAGTGCAGGCAAGGATAGCGGAAGATATTTATAAGGATCTTATGAGTGCGGGCATAGATGTTCTCCTTGACGATAGGAAGGAGCGTCCGGGCGTTAAGTTTAACGATGCAGATCTCTTGGGCTTCCCTATCAGAATCACTGTGGGAAAACGCGCTGCAGAGGGTATAGTAGAATATAAGCTGCGTCGTGATGAGGAAAAAGAAGAGCTTTCGGTCGACGAAGCTGTAACAAAGGCAATAGCTATGATAGATGAGGAGAAAAACTGATGAAAAAAGTAACTATAGAAATGGAAAACGGCAGCGTAATGAAGGGTGAGCTTTACGATGACATCGCACCGATAACGGTAGAAAACTTCGAAAAGCTTGCATCATCCGGATTTTACAACGGACTTACATTCCATAGAGTTATACCTGGGTTTATGATTCAGGGCGGCTGCCCTAAGGGTAACGGAACAGGCGGACCGGGATATACGATCAAAGGCGAGTTCAGCCACAACGGAGTAAAGAACGATCTTAAACATACACTCGGAGTTCTTTCGATGGCAAGAACGATGGTACCTGATTCCGCCGGCTCACAGTTCTTCATCATGGTTGCGGATGCACCGCACCTTGACGGAGAATATGCGGCTTTCGGAAAAATTACCGAAGGCGTTGAGGCTGCACTAAACATTGCTGCGGTTAAACGCGACAGATACGACATGCCGCTTGAACCTGTAGTAATAAAGACAGTGATCGTTGAATAACGATTTGATAGTTTGAAGGGATTTGATAAAAAATGAAAGTATATAATACACTTACACGCAGGAAAGAAGATTTAAAGACCGTCGAAGAAGGTAAGGTGAGTATATACTGCTGCGGACCTACCGTCTACAACTTCATACACATAGGAAACGCAAGGCCCATGGTGGTGTTTGATACACTTAGAAGGTATCTCGAATACCGTGGCTACGACGTGAAGTATGTTCAGAACTTTACCGATGTAGATGACAAGATAATAAACAAAGCACGCGAAGAAGGTGTTGACGCGCTTGATGTATCGGAACGTTTCATAAAAGAGTATTTTGATGATGCAGATGCACTTAACGTCAGACGTGCGGACGTACATCCGAAGGTCTCCGATCACATTCAGGAAATAATAGAATTTGTACAGCAGCTTATAGACAACGGATATGCGTATGAAGCGGACGGTGACGTTTATTTTTCGACGCGCAAATTCTCCGAATACGGAAAGCTGTCGGGGCAGAATATCGACGACCTTGAGTCCGGTGCGAGGATCGCGATAGGGGAAGTCAAGGAAGATCCGCTCGATTTCGCACTTTGGAAAGCGAGAAAAAGCGAGGATGAAATCGCTTGGGAATCGCCTTGGGGACTCGGAAGACCGGGCTGGCATATCGAATGCTCGACCATGTCAAAGAAGCATCTCGGCACGACTATAGATATACACGCAGGCGGCGAGGACCTGCAGTTCCCTCACCACGAGAACGAAATCGCTCAGTCCGAGTGCTGCAACGGGGCGCCTTTTGCCAACTACTGGATGCATAACGGCTTTATAACAAACGATAAGGAGAAGATGTCAAAATCAAAGGGTAACTTCTTCACGGTCAGAGATATAAGGAATGATTACAGCGGCGAAGAAATCCGCTTTTTCCTGCTCGGAGGACAGTATCGCGGACCTATAGATTTCAGCCGCGACCACATGGATCAGGCGAGAGCGGGCCTTGCGAGAATAACAAACTGCCGCAAGGATCTCGAATTCATGATCGAAAACGGAGCTGACGGCGAGATCACGGATCAGGAGCAGACAGCCCTTTCCGGTTTTGATAAGTATCGCGATGAATTTATTGCAGCTATGGACGATGACCTGAACACGGCTGACGGCATATCAGCGGTCTTTGAGCTTGTAACGGCAATAAATACCGCGCTAAGAGGCGGTACTACGAGACGTTTTGCGGAAAGCGCACTTGCGTCGCTTTTTGAGCTTACAGATGTACTTGGACTGCTTCAGAATGATGAGAGCGAGGACGGCGCGCTCGGTGACGACATCGAAGCTCTGATAAACGAAAGACAGGAAGCGAGGGCAGCCAAAAATTGGGCTCGCGCAGACGAAATCAGAGATGAGCTTAAGGCAAGAGGCATAACCCTCAAGGACACCCCTCAGGGAGTACAGATCATAAAGGAATAAAATGTCGGAACTTAATACTACGGCGCTCGCCTTTATAGGCGACGCCGTTTATGAACTCTACATAAGAACAAACATCGCGGCAGGCCGCGGCAAGAAGGATGCGGATTCGATGCATCGCGAAGCCGTGCGCTTTGTCAGAGCCGAAAGTCAGGCAGCATCCGTAAAAGAAATGCTTAAAGAATTTCTGAGCGACGAAGAGGCCGACATCGTAAGGCGTGCAAGAAACCACAAGACACCTAACAGAAGCAGAAATGCGGGCGCATTGGAGTACAAGATGGCAACCGCATTTGAGGCACTGATAGGCTCCCTTTACCTTGCGGGAAGAACAGCACGTGCCGAGGAGATAATGGCGGAGGCCGTGAGAATCATCTCTTCAGAAGGAGGAAAAGATCATGAGTAAAGCAGACGTTCTATTCAAAAAGATGTGCAGAGCTATACTTGACAGCGGATTTTCGACAGAAGGCCAGACGGTCAGGGCAAGATGGGAGGACGGTTCTCCTGCATATACGATCAAAACCTTCGGTGTAGTAAACAGATACGATCTCGCTGAAGAATTTCCGGCACTAACTCTCCGCAAGACGGCAATCAAAACCGCTGTGGATGAGGTTCTTTGGATATGGCAGAAAAAATCAAACAACATAAAAGATCTCAAAGGTAAAATTTGGGATGAATGGGCTGATGAAAACGGATCCATAGGAAAAGCTTACGGATATCAGATGAGCAAAAAATACAAATTTGCTCAAGGCGAAATGGATCAGGTTGATAACGTAATTTGGCAGCTTAAGAATGCGCCTTATTCGAGGAGAATACTCACCAACATATATAATTTTGACGATCTTTCGGAAATGAATCTCGAACCTTGCGCATACAGCATGACGTTTAATGTCACGGGAAACAGGCTGAATGCAATACTGAATCAGAGATCGCAGGACATACTTGCGGCAAACAATTGGAATGTGTGCCAGTATGCCGTGCTTGTTATGATGCTTGCTCAGGTGAGCGGACTCGTGCCGGGTGAACTTGTACATGTGATTTCCGACGCGCACATTTATGACAGACATGTAGATGCGGTAAAGGAACTCATAGAAAGACCGGAGCTTGATCCTCCTAAGGTAAGGCTCAATCCTGAAATAAAGGATTTCTATGACTTCACGACCGATGATGTGATAATCGAAGAATATGAGGCAGGTCCTCAGATAAAGGATATACCTATTGCGGTTTAGGAGATGCAAATGAAGATTATTCTTGCGGCAGACGAAAAGTGGGGAATAGGACGAGACGGGGGACTACTCTGTCATCTTTCCGGAGATCTCAGATACTTTAAGGAGATGACTCTCGGAAAGACCGTAATAATGGGGCGCGTAACACTCGAAAGTTTCCCGGGCGGCAAGCCTCTTCCGGGGAGACGAAATATTGTCATGACGCGGAATCCTTTGTTCAGGGCAGAAGGCGCAGAAACGGTGCTCAATCGCAATGAGCTCAAGGAGCTTATCAAGGATACCGACACCGAAGATGTTTTTGTTATAGGCGGTGCCGAAATATACAGACATTTTTTGCCGGAGTGTGACAAGTGCTATGTAACGAAGATATATGCGGATCTTAAGGCTGACCGTTTTTTTGAGGATCTTGATGCAGACGATTCGTTTAAGTGCAGAGCGTTGTCAGAAGAAAAAGAAGAAAAGGGCATCAGGTACAGATTCTTTGTTTATGAAAGAGAAACAAAATAAATGAAAAACAATTTGATAATAGGGAGAAATCCCGTTACGGAAGCAATCAAAAGCGGCAGAACGATAGACAAGATAGTAATGCAAAAAGGTGCGTCAGGCTCTGCAGGTAAGATACTTTCGCTTGCAAAGGAAAATCGCATAACGGTTGAGTTTGCAGAAAAAAATGTGCTGGATAAGCTTGCGGGTTCAGGTGCTCATCAGGGCGTCTGTGCTTTTGCTTCGTCGTATGAATATGCGGAGCTCAAGGATATAATGTCAAAGGCTCAGGAGCTTGGAGAAGAACCGCTCATCGTAATACTTGACGATATAGAGGATCCTCATAATCTCGGAGCCATCATGAGAACTGCCGAATGTGCCGGCGCAAGCGGCGTAATAATTCCGAAGCGCGGTGCGTCAGGTCTTACAGAGACCGTAGCAAAAACGTCGGCGGGTGCGATAGAGTATATGCCTTGCATGCGTGTAACGAATATAGCAAGAACGATAGATGAGCTAAAGACTCTCGGTTTTTGGATTGCCGTATGTGACATGGACGGCTCGCTCCATACGAAAACGGATCTTACGGGCAAGCTTGCAATCGTTATAGGAAGCGAGGGCAAAGGTGTCGGAAGACTCGTAAAGGAAAAATGCGACTTTACCGTATCTGTTCCGATGAGGGGAAAAATCAACTCTCTTAACGCGTCAAACGCCGCAGCGGTAGTGCTATATGAGATAAGGAGACAGCGCGACATAAAAGCAAAGTAAAAAATCATATATGGGGATTGTAATTATTGACATTCATCCCCAAAAATAGTACCATAGATTCGATGTATTTTTACGGAGTTTGCTGTTGTAGCTCAGCAGGTAGAGCACTTCCTTGGTAAGGAAGAGGTTCGGCGGTTCGAGCCCGCTCAACAGCTCCAACCAATTTATTAATAATAGTTTTAAGGAAAGGAAATAGTAATGGCAAAGAAGAAATACGAAAGAACCAAGCCGCATATCAACATCGGAACAATAGGCCACGTTGACCACGGCAAGACAACGCTGACAGCAGCAATCACAACAGTACTTCACCAGAGATACAGCCTTGGTGAGGACGTAGCGTTCGATCAGATCGACAAAGCACCGGAAGAAAAGGAAAGAGGAATCACAATCTCAACATCCCACGTTGAGTATGAGACACCAAACCGCCACTACGCACACGTAGACTGCCCGGGCCACGCTGACTATGTAAAGAACATGATCACAGGAGCAGCTCAGATGGACGGAGCAATCCTGGTAGTAGCAGCAACAGACGGACCTATGCCACAGACAAGAGAGCACATCCTTCTTTCGAGACAGGTAGGCGTACCATACATCATCGTATTCCTTAACAAGTGCGATATGGTAGACGACGAAGAGCTTCTCGATCTCGTAGAGATGGAAGTAAGAGAGCTTCTTTCAGAGTATGAATTCCCTGGCGATGACACACCAATCGTAAGAGGATCAGCACTTAAGGCACTTGAAGATCCTGCAAGCAACTGGGGCGACAGAATCGTAGAGCTTATGGAAGCAGTAGATGATTACATCCCTGAACCAAAGAGAGATAACGACAAGCCATTCCTTATGCCTGTAGAAGACGTATTCTCAATCACAGGAAGAGGAACAGTAGCAACAGGAAGAGTTGAAAGAGGAATGCTGAAAGTCGGCGATGAAGTAGAAATCGTAGGACTTACAGAAGAGAAGAGAACGGTAGTTGTAACAGGCGTAGAGATGTTCAAGAAGACGCTTGATCAGGCAGAGACAGGCGACAACATCGGAGCACTGTTAAGAGGCGTACAGAGAACAGACATCGAAAGAGGTCAGGTACTGGCTAAGACGAACTCGATTCACCCACATACAAAGTTCAAGGGACAGGTATACGTACTTAAGAAGGAAGAAGGCGGACGCCACACACCATTCTTTAACGGATACAGACCACAGTTCTATTTCAGAACAACAGACGTAACAGGCGATCTTAACCTTCCGGAAGGAACAGAGATGTGCATGCCTGGAGACAACGTAGTAATGACAATTTCGCTTATTACACCTATAGCAATCGAAGAAGGACTGAGATTCGCTATACGTGAAGGCGGAAGAACAGTAGGTTCAGGCGTTGTTACAGAGATCGTTGAATAATTTCATCATCTGACACTTATCGAGCGGCATTTGCCGCTCGATTTTTAGTGTGAATAAGTGTGGTTTGTTAGAATGGTGAGGGATTGTTCCATAATCATATAAAAAAGTATCAAAAATGGCGCAGAAATTAAGAAAAAAGTGGATTTCTGG
>JAEXBK010000048.1 GCA_023394035.1 Bacillota bacterium | reverse complement strand
GGTACAAGCTGTGCGGTCATTGGAAGGTATATTCCGATGAAACAGCGGCAAAACGATTATTTGATCTCTACCGCAAGTGCAGAGACGTTTACAGCGCTCAGTTCTCACGCGGAAAAGATATATTTCAATTGACAGTGCTTTCATAGATTTGAAGGGAGTAAATTATGCGAAAAGTAGCAGTAGTATATTGGAGCGGAACAGGAAACACGGAATACATGGCAAAATCGGTAGCCGAAGGCGTAAGGGAAGCCGGTGCGGAAGCCGTAATGCTTGGCGCAGACAGCTTTGGACCTGAAGCCTTTGATGATTATTCCGCAGTTGCATTCGGATGCCCGGCGATGGGAGCCGAGGTGCTCGAAGAATCAGAGTTTGAGCCTATGTTCTGCGATTGCGAGCCGGTTCTTTCAGGAAAGAAGATCGCTTTGTTCGGTTCATACGGATGGGGAAGCGGAGAATGGATGATCGACTGGGATAAAAGATGTAAAGATGCCGGCGCAGAGCTCGTTGTACCTTATGTAATCTGCCAGGAAACGCCTGATGCTGCCGGTGTTGCGGAATGCAAAGCGCTTGGGAAGGCTCTCGGCGGAATAGAAAAATAAAGGGAGAAGTTTATGAGTGTAGTTATTATCGGCGGAAATGAATGCATGGAGTGTCGCTACAGAGAAATCTGCAAAAAGCACGGACACAAGGCGAAGGTATTCACAAAGGAAAAAGGGATGCTGGTAAAAAAACTCGGAACTCCGGACCTCATGATACTTTTTACCAATACGGTTTCACATAAGATGGCGATGAGCGCAGTTGCCGAAGCAAAGAAGAACAATATCAAGGTTGAGCGCGTCAGCTCAAGCAGCGCGTGCGCACTTACCAATCTTTTAAGCCAATATTAATAATCCACAATTTCCAAAAGTAACGAATCTCAAAAGGGGTTCGTTATTTTTGTGCAAAAGACAAAGTTGGTATATAATAAAGAATATGAAATTAACCGTAAAATAACTGTGAACGGCAGGTGTCTTTATGAAAAGAAACTATATAAACGGCAAAATTTTTACATGCGAAGCGGAGGCGGCTTTTGCCGAGGCGTTTTCGACAGAGAACGGATATATAACGGATGTCGGGACAAGCGAATACATATCATCGAAGCCTGCGGATATCGTCGTAGACTTAGAAGGCAAGACGGTAATACCCGGAATAATAGATGCACATATGCATCCTGATGCTCTTGCGGCATGCAGCAGGCAAATATCGTGTTTGCCTCCGCTTGTCGATTCGATAGAAGCTCTTGTAAGCGAGATAAGAGAAAAGAGCAAGGAAACGAAAGAGGGCTCGTGGATAAAGGGATGGGGCTATGACGAGGGAAAGATAAAGGAAAAACGAGTGCCGACCCGTCTTGATCTTGACCGCGGCTGCAGTGACATACCTATAAGGATAGAAAGATCGTGCTGCCATATATCCTTCGTCAACAGCAAGGCTCTTGAAATCGCAGGAATTACCAAGGATACGCCTGATCCGGAGGGCGGTAGGATAGGACGCTTTGATGACGGTGAGCCTGACGGTGTGCTTTATGAGGCGGCTGAATTTCTGCTCGATAATTTTGTTCCGAAGGATTCGGAAGCGGATCGGATAAGCAATCTGATAGAGCTTGGAAAGCTGTTATCGGCGCACGGAATCGCAGCCGTTACTGACATGGGCGATCTTGACGGCGAAAACATATACGGACTGTACGAAAAAGCCGCAGAGGCGGGCTTTGATCAGGATATTGCAGTTTACCCTATGTGGGAGCATTGCAGAGGCGACAAGTCGCTTGAACGCTTGGCGGAAGAGGAGCGATCATCAAAGAAATCCGTTCACTTTGCGGGACTTAAGCTCATATCGGACGGCAGCATTTCAGGTCATACGGCATATGTAGAGGAGCCTTACCTCGGCACGAGTGAGCACGGAATTGCCACCTGCTCGGACGAACAGATAATATCAGCCATAGAGTTTTGCAAGGCACATAAATGTCAGCTTTCCGTACATGCTATGGGAGAGCTGGCGATAAGGAGAATATTGGATCTCGTATGTAAGGAAGAAAACTGGATGCCGGAAACCAAAGTGCCTCATGTGAGGCTTGAGCATGTGACAGAGCCTTCCAAGGAGTCGCTGAATCGGGCTGCGGAGCACGGCATAGCCTTTGTGACTCAACCGATATTCTTTTTCTCGGAGATAGAAAGCTACATGACTAATTTAGGCCATGAAAGAACAAAGACAGCTTATCCGATAAATACCGAGCTTAAGCGAGGCGTAAGAGTCTGCATTTCTACCGACTCTCCTGCAACTGCGTGGGCTGACCCGTCAGACCCGTTCATAAACATGCAGGCTGCCGTTACGAGAACAGCATACGACGGCACTGACTGCGGAAAAGCGGAAGCGATCGACATTCAGACCGCCATCAGGCTATATACCAAAGAAGCTGCGGAAATTGCGGGCTTTGATGAGCTTGGCGGGATAATGCCGGGCAAAAAGGCGAGCTTTGTCGTACTTAACAAAGACATCTTTTCCGTTCCTGACGAAGAAATAGGAACGGTTCATCCGCTAAAAACGTATATAGGAGATAGGCTCGTATACGAAGCTTGATGTTTGCGAAACGCGCAGTTTTGTGCTAAATTATTATAGGCGCGGAGGCATTTGATGATTGATATCACACCCGTAATATTTGAGAGCGGAAAACTTCATATACTTGATCAGACGCTTCTTCCCGGAGAAGAACGCTTTATAGAAATCGAGACGAAAGAAGAACTCTATGATGCGATCAAAAAGCTCAAAGTCAGGGGCGCACCGGCGATAGGAGTTGCGGCGGCACTTGGGCTTTATGTGTGCGTAAGAGGACGGGCTGGCTCAATAGGAGAATTTGAGAATCTGCTTGAAGAGACGGGCAACTACATCGCTTCAGCAAGACCTACAGCGGTCAATCTTTCGTGGGCGGTAGAACGCATGACGAAGACTTTCAGAAACAGCCGGCCGGAAACGGTAGAAGAAGCGGAGCTGCTTTTGATGACCGAGGCGAATAAGATATGGCAAGAGGACCTGAACGCCTGCCGGATGATGGGCGAATACGGGCTTGAGCTTCTTAAGGACGGTATGGGAATCCTCACTCACTGCAATGCGGGAACGATAGCGACATCAAAATACGGAACATGCCTTGCCCCGATACATCTCGGAAAAGAGCGCGGAATGGACTTCAAGGTTTTTGCCGACGAAACGAGACCGCTGCTTCAGGGCGCTCGCCTTACGGCATGGGAGCTTGACAAGGCTGGAGTCGATGTTACCTTGATATGCGATAATATGGCATCCATAGTAATGCAAAACGGCTGGATAGATGCGGTTGTGGTAGGCTGTGACAGGATGGCGGCAAACGGCGACGGAGCCAACAAAATCGGCACGTCAGGAGTGGCTATTCTGGCACACGAATACGGGATCCCGTTTTATATGTTCGTGCCGACCTCGACCATAGATTTAGATACCAAGACGGGTGAAGACATAACGATAGAGCTTAGAAGCGGCGATGAAATCGGCAAGCTGTGGTACGAAAATCCCGTTGCGCCGGAAGGAATCAAGACGTATAATCCGTCCTTTGATGTAACAAAGGCGAAATATATAACAGCAGTCATAACTGAAAAGGGGATAGTGAGACCGCCGTATGAGGTGAATCTTGCTAAGATATTGGAAAAATAATGAGCTACAAGGTGAAACTTAACGTTTTTGAGGGACCGTTCGATCTTTTAGTCTATCTCATCGAAAACGCCAAAATGAGCATATATGATATACGCGTGTCGGAGATAACGCAGCAGTACATGGAGTACATCAGGGAGATGAAGGCCATGGATTTTAACGTATCTGCTGAGTTTATGGTGCTTGCTGCAACTCTTATAGACATAAAGGCGAGGATGATTTTGCCGAGAAATGCAGATCCTGAAACCGGTGAAATATACGAGGATCCGAGGAGCGAACTCGTTGAACGCATTTTGGAATACAAGAGATTCAAGGAACGTGCGGAACTTCTCACTGAGCGATTTGAGTACAATTCGCTCATTTTTGAAAAGCCGCAGGAGGACATATCGGAGTATACGGATAATCCTGACGAAATGCTGAGTCTTGGGATAGACCAGTTTGTTACGGCATTTAAGCTATTTTTGCAGAGAGAGAAGAGAGTGTCCGATGTAAGGGCACACTACACAAAGATAGACAGAGAAAAGGCTACAACGGAAGGAAGAATCGCTTTTATAGCAAATAAGCTGAAGAGTGCTTTGCTGCACGGTCTTAAGAAGCTCTCCTTCAAGGAACTGATTCCCGATATAAGGAGCAGGTACGATGTCGCGGTTTCATTTGCATCCGTGCTTCAGATGATGAAGGACAAGCGAATAGATGCGGAACAAAAAAGCAATTATGCGGAGATATTCATAACACCTCCGAAGAAAGAAAAAATAACAAAAGGGAAGGAAGAAGCAGGCGATGTTCAGTAAGAAAAGAGCAAAATCGGCGCTTGAATCATTGATGTTCATATGGGGGCAGCCGCTCGACGCAAAGGATGCGGCCGAGGCTTGCGATATTACTAAGGAAGAGGCGATGGAATGTTTTCTTGAGCTTTCAGAGGAGTACGATCAGGAATCGCGCGGTCTCATGATAAGGAGAATAGGAAACTCGTTTCAGTTTGCCACAAGACCTGAGAATGCGGACTATATCGAAAAGCTGTGCACACCCGTAAAGCTGCGTCGTCTTACACAAGCGGCAATGGAGGTGCTTGCTATTATTGCATATAAGCAGCCTGTAACTAAATCGGAAATCGACTCGATACGAGGCATCAAAAGCGACAGAACAATAGAGGGACTGCTAAAGAAGGAGCTCGTAGCCGAAGTCGGACGTTCAGATGCCATAGGACGCCCTATCCTCTATGGAACGACGGATACCTTCCTCAAGCAGTTCGGCTTTACATCTATCAAGGAGCTTCCGGAAATAGAGGACATAGGCGGCACTATACACGCCGAGGATTACGAAGAATACAAAGGCGGGCAGATTTCGATAGCGGAAATGGGATCGGAAACGACGGATATTTTGTAGACTTTTCCGAGCTCCATCGGGTATGACATCTCGGGCTCATCGCTTTTTAGGGTTCCGTCAAACCATATCTCAATTTTTTGCCCTTAATATCTTCTGCATAAGGAGCTTTGCCGCCCTGTTCGTTCTCAAAATCGTGAATGGACAAGGTCACAGGCTTGATTTTATCCTCTGCCTGATTGTTGAATATCCATCTGAATTCATCCGGGATACTCATATGTTTCATCCCGTTCACTTCCGATCGGAACTACATAAATAAACTTCTAATATATTATAGCGTGGAAAAAAATATTGTATACAGCACCTTTATGCAATCTATTTCGTTGTTATTCAAAGAAGTATGTGGTACAATTCAAAGGTATTTTGATTACCCGTTTCAAGTGGATCAGGAGGTAACGGATGAAAGAGTTTACGCCAATCAAAGAAGGAAAGGTCAGAGAAATCTATGACAACGGCGAGAGCCTTATTATGGTAGCAACTGACAGAATCTCGGCATTCGATCATATTTTGAAGAACAAGATTGAAGGCAAGGGGGCTATCCTCACCAAGATGTCAAGATTCTGGTTTGATCTTACAAGTGATATAGTTCCTAATCACATGCTTTCGGTAGATACAAACGATATGCCTGAATTTTTCCGAAATGAGAAATATGACGGCAGAAGCATGATGTGCCGTAAGCTTGAGATGCTGCCTGTAGAATGTATAGTAAGAGGATATATCACCGGCAGCGGATGGAAGAGCTACAAGGAAAACGGAACGGTTTGCGGGATTGAGCTGCCTGAGGGTCTTGTAGAATCCGATAAACTTCCTGAACCTATATATACGCCGAGCACCAAGGCTGAAATCGGAGACCATGACGAGAATATTTCCTTCGAAGAGAGCATCACTGTAATTGAGAAGATGTATCCTGAAAGAGGGAAAGAATATGCAACAAAGATCAGAGACTATACGCTTGCTCTTTACAAGAAGTGTGCCGATTACGCTCTTGAACGCGGCATCATAATCGCTGACACGAAATTCGAATTCGGACTCGACGAAAACGGAGAAGTCGTTTTAGGCGATGAGATGCTCACACCTGACAGCTCACGCTTCTGGCCTCTCGAAGGTTACGAAGCGGGCAAGAGTCAGCCTTCATTCGACAAGCAGTTTGTACGCGACTGGCTTATAGCAAATCCTGACAGCGATTATCTGCTTCCGCAGGAAATCATAGACAAGACGATTGCTAAATATCAGGAAGCATACGATCTTTTGACATGATTTTAGAGAAATAACACAATAAGTCTTTTGAGGGTGATATAATAATTGTGTTATATCACCCTTTATAATCTAAGAAATCGGGAGACAAAATGGAAAATATAATGGTATGTGTCACGAGGCAGATGACATGCCAGAGGCTTATAGATTTCGGCAAGCAGCTTATGGGAGATGAGGGCGACAGTCTTCATATTATCCATGTGGCAAAAAGCGACTATAATTTTCTCGGCAATCCGGAAGAGGCGAAGGCACTCGATTTTCTGTACGAAAAGGCAAGAGCTGCGGGAGCGGAGCTTACAGTACTTAAGTCGGATGACATACTGGATACCCTCTCTGAGCTTGTGAAGCAAAACTCCATAACAAAGGTCGTAGTAGGCGAGAACCCCGACAAATCAGTAAACAACGGATTTCTCATGAGGATGAAGCTGAAGCTGCCGCCTAAAACGGAGCTTTGCATAGTACCGGCATAATATAGCAGTATTCTGACATGAAGAAACATGAGATTATCAAAACGGACATTTGTATAATAGGAGCCGGAGCGTCCGGTCTCGCGGCAGCTGTATCGGCAATGATTTGCAATGCGAAAAATCCTGACATCGTTATCCTTGAAAAAAA
>JAEXBK010000086.1 GCA_023394035.1 Bacillota bacterium | reverse complement strand
GCCTATAGCAGCCAAAAGGAGAATAATTACAATCAAAGTCACTAATATTTTTTTCATGATTTAAATTTCCTTATACACTTAGAGGAACGCTTGAGCGTTCCTCCTTATTGCTTGCCGTACTCACTGTTAGTGAGCAAAGAAGTATATCTTACTTTGCTCTTCCGAGATATTCCCCGCTTCTTGTATCGATCTGAATCTTCTCGCCTTCGTTGATGAAAATAGGAACCTGTATAACTGCGCCTGTCTCTACTGTAGCCGCCTTTGTGACATTTGTTGCAGTATTTCCCTTGACGCCCGGTTCAGTCTCCGTAACGACGAGATTTACGAAGTTAGGAGCTTCTACGAGAAACGCTTTTTCTTTGTAGAACTTTATTGTTACCTCATCGTTCTCCTTGATGTATTTCATTGCTTCTGCGACCATTTCCTGTGAAAGCGGAATCTGCTCGTATGTTTCCTGATCCATGAAGTAGTAGAGTTCTCCGTCATTGTACAGATACTGCATTGACTTTGTTTCTATTCTTGCATTTTCGAATTTGTCGTTAGGGTTGAAGGCTTCTTCCCTCGTAGCACCCGTAATGATGTTTCTGTAAGTCGTTCTTACAAAAGCAGCTCCTTTTCCCGGTTTAACATGCTGAAAGTCTAAGATCACATAAGGTTCTCCGTTGATCTCAAATGTAATACCTTTTCTGAAATCGCCTGCTGTTAGCATTTTTATATCTCTCTTTCCAAAATAATATACTTTAACGTTATAATTATAGCAAAATATCATCATTTTGCCAATAAAATTTACACATCCATAAATATGGTAAGTATTATAGGATTCCTCTGAGTCATTTTGTATATGTATTTCCTGAGGTCATCCCTGACGGAGCTTTTCAGGTCGTTCCAATCCGCACTTCCGGAGTTGAGTCTTGATGTAATTGCATCAAAGGCAACGCGCTTGGCATCATTTATGAGGTCTTCGTTTTCCTTTACATATACGAAGCCTCTTGAAACGATTTCAGGACCTGAAATAAGCTGTCTTGAGCGTCTGTCTACGGTTGCCGCAACAATTATAAGCCCTGATTCCGAAAGCAGCTTCCTGTCTTTCAGGACTACATTTCCTACATCACCGATTCCAAGCCCGTCAACTAAGATGTCTTCGGCACTTACAACGTTTTCTGTCTTTGCTGCAGATTTTTTTGTTACCGTGAGCTTATCGCCGTTTGCAAGTATGAATATCTTTTTGCGATTCATACCGAGCGATTCGGCAAGCTTTCCGTGCTCAGCAAGATGTCTTGATTCGCCGTGCACAGGCATAAAGAACTTCGGCTTGATAAGCGAATGCATCAACTTAAGCTCTTCCTGACATGCGTGACCCGAAACGTGTATATCGGCAATATCGTTGTAAATAACTTCTACACCCTTGTCGTAAAGCCTGTTTACGACATTGAAAACGCTTTTTTCGTTACCCGGTACAGGTGTAGATGACAATATTACCATGTCTCCCTGCTTAAGCTTTATGTTTCTGTGCTCGTTGTTTGCCATTCTTGTAAGAGCAGACATAGGCTCGCCCTGGCTTCCTGTCGTTATGATCACCATCTTGTCGTCAGGGAACATATTGGATTTTGCAAGCTCAACATATGTATTTGCAGGTATCTTGAGATACCCGAGCTCCTGAGCCAGAGTAACGACATTTTCCATGCTTCGACCCGAAAGTGAAAACTTTCTGCCGTATTTTTTGGTGAGCTCTATTATCTTCTGCACTCTGTGGACATTTGAAGAGAATGTTGCGATAATTATTCTTCCTTTAGCCTTTGCAAAGATTTTTTCGAGAGCTTCGCCTACGTATTTTTCGGATTTTGTAAAGCCGGCACGAAGAACGTTTGTGCTGTCCGCAAGCATGATGTCAACGCCATTTTTGCCTATCTCCGCGAACTTTGCGAGATCCATAGGGTCTCCGTCTATCGGCGTATAGTCGATTTTGAAGTCGCCCGTATGGAACACGCTTGCAGCCGGAGTCGTTATGAAAAGGCTAATTGAATCGGCAACGGAGTGTGTCGCTCTTAATGTTTCAACCTTAAACGGTCCGATGTTTATCTTGTCGCCTGCTTTGATATTGTTAAGGTTTGCGGTAATTCCGTGCTCTTTGAGCTTATTTCCTATAAGACCGAGTGTAAGCCTCGTGCCGTATATAGGAGCACTTATCTTTTTAAGAAGATAAGGTATTGCGCCGATATGGTCTTCGTGACCGTGCGTAATTACTATTCCGGCAATCTTATTGGCATTTTCGATAAGATATGTGAAATCGGGAATTACAACGTCAATTCCGTACATGTCATCTTCCGGAAACGACATACCGCAGTCAACTACAAGAATCTTGTTGTTGTATTCAAAGACGGTTATATTCTTTCCTATTTCGTTTAAGCCGCCCAGCGGGATTATATGGAGTGCAGGCGCTGCTGCTTTTGCCGGCTTATTTAATCCCGTCTTCCTTGAAGCTGGTTTTGATGCCGGTCTTTTTTTAGGTACAAGACCTTCGATTTTGATACTCGTATTGTTTTCTTTCATTTCCCCTCCTGTTACTTAACAACTATGTTAAGCAGTCTTCCGGGAACGGCGATCACCTTTACGACATCTTTACCTGCTGTAAGCTCCTTTATTGCTTCGCTATTCATGGCATATTCGGAGAATTCTTCTCTCGAAAGTCCGTTTTTGACATTCATCTTCGTTTTCACCTTGCCGTTGATCTGAACTACTATTTCCACAGTATCAAGAACAAGGGCATTTTCGTCATATGACGGCCATGAAACTTCCGACAGCGAGCCTTCATGGTTAAGAATTTCCCACATCTCCTCTGAGATATGAGGCGCAAAAGGAGAAAGTACAATAACAAGACATTCTATGGCATGCTTAAGGAGAGGTACATTTACCTTTTCTCCTTCTTTATACTTGTACAGCTCATTTACAAGCTCCATTATCGAGCTTATTGCAGTGTTGAAGCTGAACTTTCCTCCCGCATCTTCCGTAACCTTTTTGATTGCAGCGTTAAGTGCGTAATTGAGTGATCTGTCTGCTTCTGATTCCGCTTTGAATTCAGAAGAGCAGTCTCCCGGATATTTTGTTGTAAATTCATATATAAGACGATACACACGTCCTAAAAATCTAAAGCTGCCTTCTACACCGGCATCGGACCAGTCAAGTTCCTTTTCCGGTGGAGCGGCAAAAAGTGTAAAGAGCCTTGCGGTATCGGCGCCGTACTTTGCTATTATTTCTTCAGGGCTTACGATATTGCCTACCGACTTGCTCATTTTCTTTCCATCTTTGTTTACCATGCCCTGAGTGAGAAGGTTTTCAAACGGCTCCTCCTTCGTTACAAGTCCTATATCATGAAGGAACATCTGGAAAAATCTCGCATACATTAGATGGAGTATTGCATGCTCAACTCCGCCGATATACTGATCGACGTTCATCCAGTAGTCCGTTTTTTCTTTGCTGAATGGCAGATCCTCATTTTTCGGATCGCAATATCTGAGGAAATACCATGATGAATCGAGGAATGTATCCATAGTGTCTACTTCCCTCCTTGCAGGTCTGCCGCATACAGGGCAAACACATTCCGCAAAGGTTTTGGAGGAAGCAATAGGAGATTCCCCGACTCCCGTAAATTTAACGTCTTCAGGAAGTCTTACAGGGAGATTTTCTTCTTTTTCCGGAACCCATCCGCACGATTCGCAGTGAATCATAGGTATAGGACATCCCCAATATCTCTGGCGTGATATCAGCCAGTCGCGAAGTCTGTAATTAACAGTTGCTTTTCCGATTTTGTTTTCTTCGAGCCATTCTATTTCGGCCTTTATTGCAGCTTTGTTGATCAGACCGTTCAAGTGTTCTGAATTGATCATCGTTCCTTCTGCATCAAAGGCAGCCTTGAGGTCGTTTATATCAACATCAGGCGAATCGCTCTTTACTACAGGGATTATATCAAGACCGAATTTACGTGCAAATTCAAAGTCTCTCTGATCATGTGCAGGAACTGCCATGATAGCACCAGTACCGTATCCCATCAAAACATAATCCGATATATATATAGGAACAAGCTTGCCGTTTGCCGGGTTCACGGCATATTTCCCGATGAATACTCCTGTCTTTTCGTTTACGGTTGAAGTCCTCTCTATATCATTCATATGACGGACTTTTTCCTGATATTCAAGCACAGCTTCTTCATATTCGCTGCCCTTAACAAGCTCATTTACATATGGATGTTCCGGAGCAAGAACCATATATGTCACGCCGAATATAGTATCAGCCCTCGTTGTAAAGACCGTAAGATCCTTATCCGTTCCGTCAATATGAAACTGTATTTCCGCTCCTACCGACTTTCCTATCCAGTTTTTCTGCATAAGCCTGACCTTTTCAGGCCAGCCCTTGAGCACGTCAAGATTGGAGAGAAGTCTTTCGGCATAGTCAGTAATACGAAGATACCACTGGGAAAGGTTCTTCTTACTTACAGGCGTCTTACATCTCTCGCAGGCTCCGTCGACAACCTGCTCGTTTGCAAGCACGGTCTGACAGCTTGGGCACCAGTTTACCGGATTCTCTTTTTTGTATGCGAGGCCTTTTCTATAAAATTGGATGAATATCCACTGTGTCCATTTGTAGTAATCTTCACTACATGTTCTGACTTCACGATCCCAATCATACGAGAGACCGAGCATCTTAAGCTGGTCTTCCATTTCGTGTATGTTGTCGTAGGTCCATTTGCTCGGCTGTGCTCCGTGCTTTATAGCGGCATTCTCAGCGGGAAGTCCAAATGAGTCGAATCCTATCGGATGAAGGATATTATAGCCCTGAAGCTTTTTTGTTCGCGCTACGACATCTCCTATGGAATAATTGCGAACATGACCCATGTGAAGCTTTCCTGAAGGATAAGGGAACATCTCGAGTATATAGTATTTTTCTTTTGAATCATCCTCTATAGACCTGAATGAATCGTTCTTCTGCCAGTATTCCTGCCATTTCTTTTCTATTTTCTTAAAATCATACTTAGCCTGCATTTTATTCCTCCGGTTCTATAAAGGCGCAGTCTCCCCAAACCTTTTCTATGCTGTATTTTGATCTCATATCTCTCGTAAACACATTTACGACTATATCTCCTAAGTCGATGAGGATCCATCCGGAACCGTTTTTTCCTTCGATGCCCGATACACTCATCCCCTGCTCGGCAAAGGCATCTTCAATTTCGTCGGAAAGTGCATTTACCTGACGGTCTGAGCCGCCGCTTGCAAGGATAAGAAAATCGGTAAAAGAAGATTTTGATGATACGTCTATTATCTTTATATCTTCACCTTTTTTTGAGTTCAGCACTTTTGCTGCGAGCATTGCCATTTCTTTACTGTTCATTTATACCTCTTTCCTTTTCCAGTTGATCACGCGCTTCAACGGTATCTCTGTCTATCAGCGGAGCTTTATTTGCTTTTAGAAATTCTATCGTTCCGTTAAGCGAAATAAGCATAGCCAAGTCTATATCGTAAGTGGCCGCTTTTCGGATTTCTTCTACTCCCGGATAAGCTCTTCCGGGTTCTATAGCATCAGCCACAAATATTATTTTTTCGAGCATAGACATATGTGCGCGTCCTGTCGTATGATACTTGACTGCATTGAGAATATCCTCATCACAGATTCCAAGTTCATTCTCCATAATATATGCCGCAATCTTGCCGTGTGCGAGATTTGGATTGTTGATATATTTTTTGTCAAGTCCGATGTTGTTGACGTAATTATTGATTTCGTCAACAGTCTTACCTCTATATATATCGTGACAAAGCGCCGCTATATCGGCCTTTTCCGGATCTGCTCCGAATCGCTCAGCGAGTATGGCGGCTGTTTTTCTTACGCCTTCCGTATGTATTTTTCGCTTTTCAGACAGATTTTTATCTGCAAATTCACAGATACAATCTTTTTTCATAAATATAATCTTCCACTTCGGGTGATATCAGACCGGAAACTGACATTCCGTTCTCAATTCTCTCTCTTATATCGGTAGAGCTGACAGGAATTATAAGCTTGTCGATAAGCGTTATATCCGCTCCGAATTTTTCTGATAGATATGTTGCTTTTTCTTTTATGGTGCTGCGAATCGAATTATCTCTGAGACCAACAGCAAGGCTGCAAATCCTAAGCAGTTCATCGCCCTTATACCATGAATCTATCTTAAGTAAAGAATCGCTTCCAACTATGAAACAAAACTCGTCTCCCTCATATATAGATCTGAGTTCGGATATTGTCTCATATGTATAAGAGATACCCTCTTTTTTGAGTTCGTAATCCAGAACTTCCATATTTGGATAATCGGACGCTGCAAGCTTAAGCATTTCAAGCCTGTCTTCGGGAGAAGCTGTCCTTCTCCCGATCTTAAACGGCTGTGTATTTGCCGGCATAAGATAAATCTTATCAAGCTCAAGTTCCGCAGCTGCCGAGGCGGCAAGCTCCGTATGACCGAGATGAACAGGGTCAAATGTGCCGCCGAGTATTCCGATTTTACTCATTTTGCTTTGTATCAGCTACTTCTATATACAGTTCGTCAAGCTGTGCCTCGGATACCTTCGCCGGTGCACCGCTTAGCAGACACTGTGCCTTTTGATTCTTAGGGAATGCGATTACATTTCTTATGTCAAGCTCTTCCGTAAGAAGCATTACTAATCTGTCTACACCGTAAGCTATACCGCCGTGAGGTGGTGCGCCGTATTTGAAGGCATCGAGAAGGAATCCGAACTTTTGCTGGCACTCTTCTTCTGTCAGACCGAGAATTTCAAACATTTTGCGCTGGAGATCCTTCTCATGGATTCTCAGGCTTCCGCCGCCTGCTTCGTAGCCGTTTATTACTATATCATACGCATCTGCCTTTACCTTTTCAGGATCAGTATCAAGCATAGGAATATCTGTATCCTTAGGATGTGTGAACGGATGATGCATAGCCTTAAGTGCTCCTGTTTCCTCATCCTTTTCAAACATAGGGAAATCAACTACCCAAAGAAGCTTGTATTCATCGTCATGCAGAAGTCCAAGTATGCCTGCGATATGGCGTCTTAAGAAGCCTAAAGTATCCAGCACGATCTTCCTGCGATCGGAAGCGATCAAAATAAGATCATTAGGCTTTGCTCCAAACTCGGCAGCAATTTCCTTAAGCTGATCCTGATTAAAGAATTTACTGACGGAAGATTTGATTTCTTCATTTTCGACTCTGATCCATACGAGACCCTTGGCTCCGTAATGCTTTGCATTTTCAGTGAGCTTATCTATGTCTTTTCTGCTTATTTTGTCTGAAGCGTCATCTATGCAGATACCTCTGATCTCACCGCCTGACGACAGCACATCTGCAAATACCTTGAATTCCGTATCCTTTACTGTATCGTTAAGTCGGTGTATTTCAAAGCCGAACCTGAGGTCAGGCTTGTCTGAACCGTATTTTTCCATCGCCTCATCATACGTCATTCTCTGAAGAGGTGTTTCGATATCGATGCCCTTTATATCCTTGAAGAGCTTCTTAAGGAAGCCTTCCTGCATAGCAAGTATGTCATCCGTATCAACAAAAGACATTTCAAGGTCGATCTGAGTAAATTCAGGCTGACGGTCAGCTCTTAAGTCCTCGTCTCTGAAGCATTTTGCGATCTGAATGTATCTGTCAAATCCGCTGCACATCAAAAGCTGCTTAAACAGCTGAGGCGACTGCGGAAGCGCATAAAACGATCCCGGATTAACTCTGCTCGGAACGAGATAGTCTCTTGCACCTTCAGGTGTAGCCTTGATTAGATTAGGTGTTTCTATATCGGTAAATCCGTTTTCGTAGAAATAATCACGCGTTGTTCTTACGATGTCATGGCGAGTCTTAAGTATATGCTGCATTCTGGCTTTTCTTAAATCAAGATATCTGTATTTCAGCCTTAGATTATCGTCAACATTATCGTCATCTCTTACATAAATAGGCGGTGTTTCCGATTTTGAGTAAAGCACCAGATTGTTTGCAAGAATTTCAATATCGCCTGTAGGAAGGTCCGGATTTTTTGAGGCTCTTTCTCTCACCTTACCCTGTACACCTACTACAAATTCGCTTTTGAGCTCTGATGCAAGATCAAAGACATCGCTCGGTATGCTTTCGTCAAAGACAATCTGAACTACACCGGTCTTATCGCGAAGATCGACGAAAATTATGCTTCCGAGGCTTCTCTGCTTTGCGACCCATCCGTTTACGGCAACATCAGACCCTATATTTGCCGATGAAAGCATGCCGCACATGTTAGTTCTCTTAATAATATTTGACATATACCCTCCTATTTGCTCAGCCTGTCGAATAGCAGACTGAAATCTACTTCTTCCTGTTTTGATTCCGCCATGATCTTTAACGTGGCTTTTTGATTTTGAAGTTCGTTATCACCGATCAAGACCGTATATTTTGCGCCTATTCTGTCGGCATATTTTAGCTGCCCCTTAAAATTTCTTTCGTTAAGATCCATTTCAACATGGAGTCCGCGCTTTCTGAAATTCCTTACGGTTTTAATAACGAAGTCCTTTGCAGCATTGCCCATAAAGGCAAACAGTGCTGCAGGTCTTGACGTATCCTCTATCTCGATATTTTGAGATTCCATAAGCATCAAAAGTCGCTCTATTCCGAGTCCGAACCCGACTCCCGGAGTTTCAGGGCCTCCGACCTCTTCGATAAGATGGTCATATCTTCCTCCGCCGCAAACCGTGCCCTGCGCGCCTATTTCCGTCGTGACAAACTCAAACGCTGTCTTTGTGTAATAATCGAGCCCTCTTACAATTGTAGGGTCTACAGTATATTTTACTCCTGCCGTATCAAGATTATGGCGAACATCATCAAAGGTGGCTTTGCAATCATCGCACAGATATTCGAGCATCTTCGGCGCAGCCTTTGCTATTGTCTTGCAAGAATCCACCTTGCAGTCGATTATCCTCATAGGATTGTTTTCGAATCTTTCCTTGCAATCCGAACAAAGCTCGTTCAGGTGCGGTCTGAAATAATCCTGAAGAATCTTTCTGTAGTTTGCTCTGCAGACAGGACATCCTACACTGTTTATACGAAGCTCCAGATCTTTGATTCCGAGATCTTCGAGGAAGTCGCTTGCAAGTGAAATCACCTCGGCATCGGCAGTCATGCTCTTCGATCCGAAGATTTCTATTCCGAACTGATGAAACTCGCGCAGTCTGCCTGACTGCGGCTTCTCATATCTGAAGCAAGGTGTTATATAGCAGTATTTTGAAGGCTGAGTCTCTGCATAAAGCTTATTCTCTATGAATGACCTTACGACCGGTGCGGTTCCTTCAGGCTTTAGCGTTATGCTTCTTTTGCCGCGATCTTCAAATGTGTACATTTCCTTCCTTACGATATCACTGCTGCCGCCGACACCGCGCTGAAATAGCTCCGTATGCTCAAACATAGGAGTTCTTATCTCCGAAAATCCGTATTTTTCGCATATAGCGCGAAATTTGCCTTCCACAAAATTCCATTTATATGATTGCCTCGGCAATATGTCCTTTGTGCCTCTCGGCGCATTTGTAAGCATTACATGACCTCCTTGCTGAATATGTTCTTTTCCTTTCGGTTAAGCATTTCGTCTATTCTTTCGATATATTGCATAAAATTAGTTACGTTAGGTACTCTTTCGAGTCTGTTTTCGCCCTGATAATAGACCTTTGAGATTCCGCCTGCCCCCAAAGCTATTATGCTCTGGTGCTCGTCCATTATCCTTATATTATAAATACAAGCCTTGTCGTCAAGGCAGTATCCTATATTCTCTCCCGCTCCCGCCATATGCTTCTGGCGGTAAAGGTAATACGGCTTGAATCCCGAGGACAAGAGATTTTCGTATGCCGCATCAGTCATAAGTAGCGTCGCTTCTTCCCTCTTGTAATGGAACTCGGGATCCTGCTCAATCAGCCTCGATGCGCGTTTCACGGCGAGCGAATGAACAGTTATGTTATCGGCACCGAGTGCTTTGACTTTTTCGAGGGAGCTTGTAAAGTCCGATAAATCTTCCTGAGGAAGCCCTGCTATAAGGTCTGCATTTATACTCTTAAAGCCGAAGCTCCCAGCCGTATCAAAAGCTGTTATTATGTCATCCGGAGTATGTGATCTGCCTATAAGCCTGAGCGTCTCAGGCTTCATTGACTGCGGATTTATGCTTATCCTGTCTACTCCGTGATCCTTGAGAACCTTGAGTTTATCAGAGCTTATCGTGTCAGGTCTTCCCGCTTCAACTGTAAATTCCTTAAGCCCCGAAAAATCCATATGAGCCTTTGCTTGTGAAATAAGCTCGTCAAGCTGTTTGGCATTGAGTGATGTCGGCGTGCCTCCGCCGATATAAAGCGTTTCAGGAATGATCCCGCTTCTTTTCATGCCATCTCCGGTAAATGCTATCTCTTTTTTCAGTGCTTCAAGATAACGTGCTATATCGTAATCTGATGCCTGATTTGATGCAAACGAGCAGTAAAGACACCGTGTCGGGCAGAATGGTATGCCAATATATATGCCTGCAGAATTCGGCTTCGCTTCTTTGCAAAGCTCCTTCTGATATACGTACATATCCGTTATTATAGATGTTTTTTTATCGGATAGTAGGTATTTGTCTTTGAGTATTGCAGCGGCTTCAGCCGATGATTTGTGGCGTTCTATAAGCTCACCGGCAAGCTTGACAGGTCTTACTCCTGTAAGTATTCCCCACTCGGGACTTTTGCCCGTGTATTCTCTCAGAAATATATACAGCTCGCGCTTTATGTCATCGAGTGAGCCCGTGCCGGCTGCATTTATTTCAATGTCGGCTTCATCCTCCGTAAAGGAATATTTATCCGGCTCAAGAAATTCATCTGCCAGCTCTGATATAAGATTAAGCTTATCAAAATTATTGATTTTGATCTTTAACAAACGGATTGTACCTCTTTTCAAACCCTATGGTAGTTTCCTGCATATGCCCCGGATATACGACAGTTTCGTCAGGCAAAATGTATAATTTGCTTCTTATTGATTCGCATATCTCATCAAAGCTGCCTCCGTAAAAATCCGTGCGTCCGATTGAGCCTCTAAAGAGTGTATCGCCGCTGAAAACAGCTCCTTCCGTTATTATGCACATTCCGCCCTTTGTGTGACCCGGAGTGTGTATGAAATCCAGCTTTATATTTCCTATTTCCAGACTGTCGCCGTCACTGACAAAGATATCCGCATCGACGGTTACCGCCCTGAAAAATATTTCGAGGGAAGCGTTTTTCTTAGGATCCTCGAGTAATTCCTGCTCTTCCCTCAGGGCAACGATCTTTGAACCCGAAAAATGTTTTTTTGATTCTTCGACTCCGCCTATATGATCTCCGTGCCCATGTGTCAGTATTATATACTGAATATCTATTCCTTCCGAATCAACGTGCTCGGCAAGCTCCTTGCTGAATCCGCCCGGATCTACGATAAAGCCTTTTTTTGTTTCGTCATATACCAAGTAAGTATTAACGCCTATAGGTCCTGTATTATAGTGTTTTATTATCATGATTTTGCCCTGTATACGTCTGTTACGCCCTCAACGTTTCTGAGTGCTCTTAATACCTTCTGCATCTGATGTGTTCCCGATATGGAAAGTGTAAGGAGTATATGAACCGCTCCGTCCTTGCCGCTTTTTGCATTTACTCCTGAAATATGGACATCCATATCTTCGCACACCTTTGAAATATCCGAGAACATGCGTTTTCTGTCGGCAGTCACGATGTATATATCCGCATCATATTCTTTTCCGACCTTCATATCCTCCCATTCGACTTCTATGAAGCGTTCTTGTTCTTCTTCAGGGAGTGCGCGCATATTAGTGCAGTCTTTTCTGTGTACCGATATGCCTCTTCCTTTTGTGATAAAGCCGATTATCTGATCTCCCGGAACAGGGTTACAGCATCTGGCAATCCTTATCATGAGGTTATCCGAGCCTTTTACTACTATGCCCGGATTTTCTCTGGCAGCAGATTTTGATTTTGTACGCTGCGCGTCATCCGACATAAGTGCCTTGACCTTTGCTTCTTCTTTTTTCTGTATCAGAAGCTGGTCTTCATCGTAGGCTTTGAACAAAAGAGCTGCGTATTTGCTCAGAAGGGCACTGTTTTTGCTGATCTGGACAAATAGATCGTCCATTCCGTTTGATATGTTAAGCTCGCGCATAGCCTTGTTCATCTGACCGGCTTTTGCCACGAGATTAGGTTCATATCCTTTTTTCTTTATGTATTTTTCGAGAGCTTCCCTTCCCTTAGCGACATCGTCAGGCTTTGACTGTTTTCGGAGGAATTGTCTTATCTTCATCTTTGCTGATGAGGATTTGACTATTTTGAGCCAGTCAACGCTCGGTCCTGATGAATTGGAGGATGTGACGATTTCGACTATGTCTCCGTTCTGAAGTGAATGGTCTATCGTCACCATTTTGCCGTTTACCTTGGCGCCCACGCACTTACATCCGATATCTGTATGTATCTTGAATGCAAAGTCAAGCGGCGTTGATGCTGCCGGAAGGTCTATTACCTCTCCCTTCGGAGTAAATACGAATACCTGGCTCGAAAACAGATCCATACGCAGCGTTTCCATGAACTCCTTAGGATCGTTCATTTCCTGCTGCCATTCCAGAGTCTGTCTGAGCCAAGCTAATTTCAGCTCCTCGTTGTTCTGCTCTGCGTTTGCTTTGCCTTCTTTGTATTTCCAGTGAGCCGCTATACCGTATTCTGCAACATTGTGCATCTCGTATGTGCGTATCTGTATCTCAAAAGGCTCACCGCTTTCTCCAAGTACGGTCGTATGAAGCGACTGATACATATTTGGCTTTGGCATTGCGATGTAATCCTTGAAGCGTCCCGGTATAGGCTTCCACATCGTATGAACCTGACCTAACACCGCATAGCAGTCTCTTACGCTTTCGACGATAACCCTGATTGCCGTAAGGTCAAATATCTCATCCAGCTGTTTTTTCTGAAGCACCATCTTTTTGTATACGCTGTAAAGGTGCTTGTATCGCCCTGAAATATCGTATTTCAGATCCATCTGATCCAATGAATCCTTTATCTTGGCAATTGCATCATTTATGAAATTAAGCCTTTGTTCGCGCTTAGTGCTTACTTCTTTGCTTAACGTCTGATATATGTCGGGATGCAGATATTTGAGTGCTATGTCTTCAAGTTCAAATTTGACGGTATATATTCCGAGGCGGCTTGCAAGCGGAGCGTATATATCGAGTGTTTCCCTTGATTTTTCCTGCTGCTTTGCCGGACTCCAAAACATTGCCGTGCGCATATTATGGAGCCTGTCTGCCAGCTTTATTATCAAAACCCTTATGTCCTTTGACATTGCGAGGAACATCTTTCGCAGGTTCTCCGCCTGCGCTTCTTCCTTTGAGTCAAAGCGTATGGAGCCGAGCTTTGTTACACCGTCTACGAGAAGAGCAACTTCCTCACCGAAATCCTCTATGAGCTCATCCCTCGTGTATGAAGTATCTTCAACGACATCATGAAGAAGACCGCCTATTATGGCAGCATCATCCATGCCGAGCTGTGCGAGTATTATCGCCACAGCTATAGGATGTATGAAATACGGTTCACCGCTTTTGCGGAGCTGCCCGTCATGAAGAAGAGCAGCCTTATCAAAAGCTTTGCCGATCATTTCCGTGTTATAGCTCGAGTTATACTTGAGAATGTCCTGAAGAAATTGCTCTCTGTTTTCCATTTATGCCTGTGCCTTTTTTGATGTTTTACCTGTGTATTTGTTAGGACGCTTATCTCCTTTGCTCGTCTCGTAAAGAAGCGGGCTGCAAAGGAATATGGATGAATACGTACCTACCGTAACGCCTATCATGAGCGGAATTACGAACTCTCTTATAGATGTCGATACCATAATCGTGAGCGGTATCATGCATATGAGCGTTGTAAGCGATGTCATAAGCGATCTTGAAAGTGTCTGGTTTATGCTTCTGTCGATATTCGTTTCGAGTGTGTCCTTCTTGTACAGCGTTCTGTTTTCTCTGATTCTGTCAAAGATTACGATCGTATCGTTTATAGAATATCCTACTACTGTAAGGATTCCTGCGATGAACGGGTTATTGATAGTTATACCGAAAAGCCCGTATATTGCAAGCATCACGAACACGTCGTGCAGAAGACCCATGATCGATGAAACACCGTATTTCCAAGACTTGAATCTGAATATGATGTACAGAAGCATACCTGCAGATGCTATGAGCACGGATTTGATAGCGTTCGTCTTGAGCTCCCTGCCTACTGTAGGTCCGAACTGTTCCGAAGCCATAATATCCTTAACATCCACGCCGTATTTTGCGTTTAGAGCCTTTACTACTTCCGCCCTCTCATCGTTATCAAGAGCTTTTATAGTCTTTATAATTATCTCTTCTCTCTTGTCTCCTGCAAGAACTATCGAAGGATTAAGATCAAAGCTCTTTATCTCGTCTGCAACCTCTGCCGTATTTACGGTTTTGCCCATGTTGACGTGAATCATTGTTCCGCCCGTAAAGTCTATACCGTAATTAAATCCTTTTATTATACCAAGTCCGAGACCTGCAACTATTACAACCACACTTATGATATAGAATATCTTGCGGTTCTTGATGAACGGGATCTGTTTTCTTTCGTCTTCATTTTTGTCAAACAAGCCGAATGTGAAATGTTTAGGATCGCTGAAGCGCTTGCTTTCTGCAAGAAGTCCGATGAGTATCTGTGAAATTACCACAGCAGTAAAGATGCTTACTACGATACCAATCATAAGCGTTATAGCAAAGCCCTTTACCGAGGTTGAACCTATCTCATAAAGAACTATCGCCGCAATCAAGGTTGTTATCTGTGCGTCAAGCACAGTGACGACCGCATGACGGAAGCCTTCGGATACTGCAACTCTCGTTGTTTTTCCCTTTGCTATCTCTTCTTTTATTCTTGAGAAGATAATTACATTTGCGTCTACCGCCATACCTATCGAAAGTATTATTGCTGCGATTCCCGGCAGTGTAAGTACGCTTCCTATTCCGGTCATAATCCAGAGCACCAGAAGCACATAGAGTGCAAGTGCTATGTCAGCCATAAGTCCGAGCATCTTGTACATGATGAACATTATGACGAATACCAAAACAAGTCCGATAATACCGGCTATTACGCTCTTTGCAAGTGCGTCTTCACCTATTGTAGCAGTCTGAACCGATGATGTTATCTCGTTAAGCGAGAGCGGAAGAGCACCGGCTCTTATAAGGCTTGCTATGGTTGAAGCTTCCTTCATAGGCATTCCGCCCGGTCTTGTTATTTCGCACGAGCCCTGTGTTATAGGTCCGTTTTCTACGTTAGGAGCCGTTATGATTTCCTGGTCAAGCATAATCATGATGGCGTTGTTTGATATACCCTCATTGCTCGAAACGACCTGTCCCGAATATGCTTTGGTGGTAGCTTCCGTAAATTTATCAGTTCCTTCAGCACTGAATTTCAGGATTATTTTATATCCGCCGTGATCCGAGTCCGAAGCAAAGCCTGCGTCCTTGACATCGTTTCCGGTAAGCACTTCCGTTCCGTCCGCAAGGAGAAATCTGAGCTGTGCCGTACGTCCTATTTGATTTATGGCTTCCTCGGCATCCTTTACACCGGGCATTTCGATTCTTATTCTCTTATCGCCTTCAAGGGATACGGTTGCCTCCGAGATTCCCATGGAGTTGACTCGTCTGTTGAGTGCGGCACGCGTTTCGTTCATTGCCGTTTTGAGTTCCTCACCTGTAAGCTCCGTGTCGGCTTCCATTACGACATAAACGCCGCCGTTGATATCAAGTCCGAACTTCATCACGTCCTTGATGGATTTGATTTGACCTACGCCGAAAACTGTAAAATACCACCCGATTAATGTGATGATAACAATTATTAAGGCCAATACTTTTCTGAGTTTTAACTTCATTACTTCCTCCGTAGATAATAACTGTTTTACGCTAAAATAAAAACGCATATGAATACCAATTATTTTACTACTTTTTCATGAAATCTTCAATAAAAAATCGCTATTTTTACGGATTTTAGCTGATTTATACACTTTGCCCGCCTCGTTAAATAAAAGGCAATCAAAAAACCTTTCTATCAACGGGTATAGAAAGGTTTCAAAGCATTGTAAAGCACCTGATTTTAGTTCTTAATCATCTCTATAAAATATCTATGTACTGTCAAATCGTCCGTAAGCTCAGGATGAAATGCCGTGACAAGCTGATTCCCCTGCTTTGCTGCAACGATTTTGTTTTCGACTTCCGCTAAAATTTCCACATTGTCACCTGCAGTCTCTATATACGGTGCCCTGATAAATGTCATTGGGATTTTGCCTTTATCAGCAAAGCTCGCTTCTACGGAAAAGCTTCCAAGCTGCCTTCCGTATGCATTTCTTTTGGCTGTAATATTCATTGTGGCAAGATGAATCTTATCGTCATTTGCTATCTCTCCCGCCATGAGAATCAGACCCGCACAGGTTCCGTATGTCGGCATTCCTTCTGATATCTTCCGCCTTATAATGTCAAACATTTCGAGCTCTCTGAGAAGCTTGCCTTGAACCGTACTTTCTCCACCGGGGATAATAAGACCGTCAAAACCATTTCCCAGATCCTTTGCTTGCCTTATTTCGAAATGTTCGACATTCAATGCGTCAAGCTTTTTTTCGTGCTCTAAAAAGGCTCCCTGCAGGGCAAGAACTCCGATCTTCATTATTTACCCCTCTCGGCCATAAGCAGCTCTATTTCCTGTTCGTTAATGCCGACCATAGCATCTCCCAGATCCTCCGATAGCTCCGCTATCAATTTTGCATCTGTAAAGTTTGTAACAGCCTTAACGATTGCGTTCGCACGTTTCTTCGGATTACCCGATTTAAAAATACCGGAGCCTACAAATACGCCTTCCGCACCAAGCTGCATCATCATTGCGGCATCGGCAGGTGTTGCGACACCACCTGCAGCAAAATTTACAACAGGAAGCTTCTTATTGTCATGCACATACTTGACCAGCTCATAAGGCACCTGCAGCTCTTTTGCCGTATCAAATAATTCTACATTTGTCATAACGGTAATTCTTCTGATTTCTTCCTGAATCATTCTCATGTGACGAACTGCCTGAACTACATCACCTGTACCCGGTTCGCCCTTTGTTCTTATCATTGAAGCACCTTCGTTAATGCGTCTAAGCGCTTCTCCGAGATTTTTTGCGCCGCACACAAACGGTGCTTTGAATTCGGTTTTATCTATATGATATTTGTCATCAGCCGGAGACAATACTTCACTCTCATCGATATAATCTATTTCAATAGCTTCCAGCAATTGAGCTTCAA
>JAEXBK010000079.1 GCA_023394035.1 Bacillota bacterium | reverse complement strand
ATCTGTGCGTAATTACAGGCGAAAGATCAAGTCCGCCCATGACCATGTATGCCATCTGATGCCAGTTGTCCATCCTTCTGCCGTATATGCCCTGCATTCCGAGACCCTTGCAGATTATTTCGTTCATATCTAAATCGACAGGAACATTAGATATTCCAAGAAGGCTTATCTTTCCGCCGTTTCTCATAACACCGATCATCTGTTTAAGAGCCGCACCCGCACCTGACATCTCAAGTCCTACGTCAAAGCCTTCTACGATACCGATGTCCTTCATGACTTCTCTTAAGTCGCCCTTTGTTATATTGAGTGCGCAGTCAACGTTCATCTTCTTGGCAAGCTCAAGCCGGTAATCATTCGTATCGGTTATTACGACTCTTCTTGCTCCTGCGTATCTGCATATGCCTGCAGCGATTATACCTATCGGACCCGCACCTGAAATCAGAACGTCCTCGCCTATGAGATTCCATGCAAGTGCAGTGTGCGTCGCATTGCCGAAAGCATCAAAAAACGCTACTATATCCTCATCAAGACTATCCGGAATCTTAATTACGTTATGAGCCGGGATGCAGAGATATTCCGCAAAAGCTCCGTCTCTGTCAACACCGACGCTCATCGTGTCCTTACACCACTGAATGTCTCCGTTATGGCAGTTTCTGCAGTGTCCGCATGTGATGTGACCTTCTCCGCTCACTCTCTCACCGATCGTAAAGCCCGTAACACCTGCGCCTATCTCGGCAATTTCTCCGACATACTCGTGTCCGATAGTCATAGGAGCCTTGATGTGAAGCTGAGCCCACGGATCCCAATTGTAAATATGAACATCGGTACCGCAGATAGCGGTCTTGTGGATTTTGATCAGCACTTCTCCCGGGCCAACCTCCGGCACAGGCACCTGTCTCAGTTCAAGTCCCGGTCCCGCAACCGGTTTAACAAGTGCGTTCATCATTTTTTTCATGGTAGCCTCCGATAAAAATTAAATCAGTTCGTATAGTTGTCAAAATATCCCTGCACAAGAACGACCGGCGTTCCCTTGTCGCCTGAGCCGCTCGTCAAGTCACAAAGTGAGCCTATAAGGTCGGTAAGCTGTCTCGGAGTCGTCCCCTGTGATGCCATATTGCCAACGAGATCTTCTCCCTTGTGCTTGATGCTTTCCGATATTGCAGCCTTTAGTTCTTCGCCCTTAAGATCCTTAAAATCGTTATCCGCAAGGTATTTGAGTTTAAGCTCGTTAGGAGTTCCTACAAGTCCGTCCGTATATGCAGGCGAAACTACGGGATCTGCAAGCTCCCAGATTTTCCCCTGAGGATCCTTGAAGGCTCCGTCTCCGTAAACCATTACTTCTATATGTTTTCCCGTCTTTTCATGCAGCTTTGCCGCTATTGCATCAACTACCGGCTTCGGTTCTCTCGGGAAGAGCTTAACCGTATCCTCTGTCGATTTATTTGATCCTAAAAGACCGTAGCTTTCGTTATAGCCGCTTCCGTTTACCGATTCCGTCAGAATATCATCAAGTCCGAGAACGATTTCAGCACCTGCCTCCTTAAGTATGCGCTTGGTGCGCTTTCTCGTATGGATGTCGCATGTAAGTATCTTCTTTGCATACGGAAGTATGGCCTTTGCCTGATTTGCAAAGATTATCTCTGCCTCTGCTCCGCACTCTCTGATTATATCACCGTAATATGCAACATAGTCTATTCCGGTAAACGGGTGAAGATTTGATCCGAAGAGTTCGCGGTATTTTTCGAGTGAAAGCACATCGCTATACGGATTCACTCCGGCTTCGTCGATCTTATCAAGGCTGACGAGTTCATTTCCGACTTCGTCAGAAGGATAACTGAGCATCAAAACCACCTTCTTCGCACCCTTTGCTATTCCGCGCAGGCATATGGCAAAGCGATTTCTCGAAAGTATCGGAAATATAACTCCCACGGTCTCGCCGCCGAGCTTTGTTTTGACATCCTGAGCTATATCATCAACCGAAGCATAGTTTCCCTGCGCTCTTGCGACGATAGATTCCGTTATTGCTACTACGTCTTTGTCGCGCAGCTCAAAGCCTTCAGCTTCTGCCGCCTCGATCACGCTATCCGTTACTATGACAGCAAGATCGTCACCTTCCCTGATAATAGGGCATCTGATTCCCCGTGAAACAGTACCTACTCTTCTTTCATGAACTCCCATTTTTTTCTCCTTAGTTGCTTCGTTCCGCAAGTACCTGCTCTTTGTGCCGCATGGTACCGCCGTTTTCTATTACAAAATTTCCGTGCTTCTCTACAAGCCAATCATCGTTCAGCCCTTTTCCGAGAATATATAGGAAATAGTTCGAAATCAATTCATCGAGCTTATTATTGAATTTTGTCTTTGATGTATGCGCAAAAGCATCGAGCCCCTTGCGATACTCTTTTTTCTCCGCTATATCGAGCATTATAGGAAGCTGCATTGCATTGTCATACAGCTTTTCCTGATGCTGGGTTGTATTGAATTCGTTTCTTAGCCTTGTAGCCATCGAAAGGTGTTCCTTCAGCGCCTCTGCATTATTATCGGTAAAGGCTATCCTTGCAGCAAGCAGCTCATACATGAACGCACCCTTCTCGTCGGTACATCTGTTTCTGAACAGATCAAGCAGCTTAAACGCCTCGTCGTCGAGTCCCGCATAATCAAAAGCGCTTCCTATGTTGTAGTAATGCTCATCAAAGGTTGACCCGAAACGCCTTGATACCTTTAGAAGTGCCGTATATCTTGAAAGATATTTGAGCGGATCGCAGCTCTCATAAAGTATGCGCTCGGTTCTGTCCTTTGCGTTCTTAATATGAAGATACACAAATACGACTACCAAAAGCGTCAGAAAAAGTCCCGTAAATTTGATTCCCGACTTGAGCATGAAAAGGAACACACTTACACAAATAAGGGCAAATGCAGCCGTTACAGCGGTTTTGAGAACTGAAGCGTACCTTTCAGCATACTTCTCGTCTTCTTCCCTTATTTCTATATTTACAGTTTTCAGAAGTTCTTCAACATATGCGCCCATTCGTTCCTCCTACGCTTTCAGAATAAAACTCTACGCTTTAATTTATCATAAAACAGGCTTTTCTTCAATATTTCCTTTACTATTCGACAGTAACCGTACCGTCTTCTTTTACGGTTACCGACATGCCGTCCTTAACGTACTCGAGAAATTCCGTTCCGAGAGAATCTATTACAGGCATTGTAACATCATCAATCCACACATCGGCGAGCACTGCCCCTGCAGCTGCAAGAGAATCTATAGGCTTTGAAAAAAGCATACATGCCGGCTGTCTCTTGAGTGAACATGCGCAGTAAAGCACGAGTCCTCCTGTCGTAGAGCCTATCGTTTGAGGAAGGCAGAGAGCCTTTCCTGCAAGCTTTTTGCCGTAAAGATCTTTGTTGTTCTGATCGCTGCATGTCGCCTTCTTGTCACCGAACTGCAGCGCTTTCTGGAATGATGCAAGGGTATTAACACCTTCGTGCGAAACCACGGCCTCTGCCGTAACATTTCCCGGCGCCACAACGCGTCCTTTGAATTCCTTCATTATTTAGCACCTCCCGTTATCTGCTGCAGAATTTCATCGTCAGTGTAGTATCTTGCCGATGTATACGTGCGCAGCTTGTTACTCGAAGTAATGACCGGCTTCTTTGCACTTAGCGGATTGTTCATGTACATCAAAGGGCATATATACGATGTGATTACGCCTGCTTCCTTGAGCGTGACGGAATATGTCGTTCTGTTAAATTCCTTTATTACAGCAGGCGCGGCAGTGAATACTGTCGGTATAACAACTTCGGTTTTCCCGTTTGCCTTAAGTGCTTTATCTATTTTTATCGTCCAGTCTATAAGCTGCGAAA
>JAEXBK010000154.1 GCA_023394035.1 Bacillota bacterium | reverse complement strand
AGATACAACAGCAGCATAAAGCCGTTTCTTGTAGGCTGTGCTGTTATGTTCGTCTTTGTATTCATATTGGAGTCGGCTGTACACAGAATGGTTCTGAGTAACAGCGAAATGGCCGAGTGGCTCGGTCAAAGACCTTTGTACTTTGCACTTTACGGCGGTCTGCTGGCGGGATTATTCGAAGAAATAGGCAGATTTACGGTCTTCAAAACCGTTCTTGCAAAGCTTCATGACAGAAATGAAAATGCTCTGATGTATGGAATAGGGCATGGCGGCTTTGAATCAATAATGCTGCTTACAATCGGCATGCTGAGCAATCTTGCCGTGTCGTTTACGATTAACTCGACGGGCGGAGAAACCCTGCCACCCGCAGTTTGGGAGACCGCTAATCTATTGATATCGAGTCCGTCATGGATTTTCCTTGTAGGTATAATGGAAAGAGCATTTGCCATAGTGATACAGATATCACTTTCGGTAATGGTGTGGTTCGCAGCAAAGGATCTGAAGAAATTATGGCTTTTTCCGCTTGCAATAATATTGCATACGGTAAGCGATATGATACCGACATATATGTCATCAAAAGGTGCGCATATATTGCTTACTGAGCTTATGGTAATGATTATTGCCGTAATTCAGGTAATAGTGGCTTACTCTCTGTGGAAGGGAAACGGTGGTGCACATAGGAATGAGTGATGATCAAATATTTCTTGCCCTTGAAATTGTCGGAACTATAGCATTTTCGATTTCAGGCGCAATGGTGGGAGTAAAGAAGAAAATGGATATTTTCGGGGTGATTATTTTAGGGCTTTGTACGGCTGTCGGCGGTGGGATAATACGAGACCTGATTCTCGGCATAACACCACCTGCAACCTTCAGAAACTCCGTATATTCTGTAACCTCAGTAATAACTTCAATCATCATATTTATTCCGGAAGTCAGACGGGCGATAGATAAGTTTGCTAAGTTTTATGACAGACTGTGGCTATTTGCCGATTCGGTCGGGCTCGGGATATTTACAGTTGCCGGCGTCAGGATGTCATATGCGGTTTCATACGAATACAGTCATTATCTCGTCGTTTTTGTCGCGGTTATAACAGGTGTCGGCGGCGGGATCCTCAGGGATATATTGGCGGATGAAGCACCGCAGATATTCCGCAAGCATTTCTATGCTACGGCTTCCATAATAGGAGCTATTATTTGTTCATTCATGTGGATGTATGTCAGAGCCGATGTCTGTATGATGACGGGAGCCATACTTATAACCGTGCTCAGAATTATGGCGGCGACCTTCAGATGGAAGCTGCCGCAGGCGGAAAGCTTATAAATCGGCTACAATGGTGATGAAATGAAAATCAAAAAAGTAAATGCCGTATTCTTCAGCCCGACGGGCAATACGGCTCAGATTTGCAAAGTGGTGGCTGGAAAACTGGCTGCGGCATGTTCTGCGGAGCTTGCGGTACGGGATTTCACGCTCCCAAAGGGCAGAGAAGCTTCTTATTCCTACGGTCAAGATGAGCTCGTCGTTGTTGCAATGCCGACATACGCAGGTCGTCTTCCGAATAAAATCGTAGCTTATGTCCAATCCGCATTTAAGGGCAATAAAACTCCTATGCTCGCATTAACAACCTTCGGAAACAGGAGCTTCGACAGCTCGCTGACAGAAATGGTATATGAATTCAGAAAGAACGGGTTTATTCCTTTTGCTGCGGCATCCGTAGGATCGCGCCATGCTTTTGATGACGGCATCGGAAGAGGTCGTCCGGACGGTGAAGATCTCAAAGTACTCGTTGAGTTTGCGTCAAAAGCGGCAGAGACTATTAACGGAGCGGAAAGTCCGGAGCCGGTAAAGGTAAGCGATGATGAGCTTCCGGCACCTTATTATGTGCCGCTCGGAGAGGACGGTGCCCCTGTTAAATTTTTGAAGGCAATTCCAAAGACCGATGAGGATAAGTGTACTTTCTGCGGACTTTGTGCTGCACGTTGTCCTATGGGTTCGATAGACTTTATCGACACATCGGCGATTACGGGGGTATGTATCAAGTGTCAGGCTTGCGTGAGATATTGCCCTGTGGGAGCAAAATACTTTGATGATCCGGCATTTATATCACATGTGAACATGCTCAAAAAGAATTGCACGGATCGCGTTCCATCGGCATTTTATATATAGACAAGGAGAAAGATTTGAATAAAAAGGAATGGGCTAAGCTTGTTGAGATGAAATCAAAGCATTATCTTAACCTCGGAGACGGCGGCTTTGATGAGAACATGAAGGCCGAGCTTTTCGCATATGATTTTGATGAGATGTCAGTCACATACAGATTTACGACGCAGAAATGGCAGATAAACGAGCGCGGAGCTATCCACGGCGGTGCAATTGCGGGAATGTTTGATACTGCATTCGGCGTAGTCGCAAACTTCACGGCAGGAGAGAACGAAGCAGCGACGACCGACATGAACCTGTCTTTTCTGAGAAGCGTTGAATACGGCATGAGCCCCTGCCTCAAGGTATATATCATCAAAGCCGGCAGAAGTCTGATAAGGCTGCGCGGTGAGCTTTACGATCCGGACACAGGGAAGATACTTGCAGCCGGCAGCGGAAGCTGGATGCCGCTGTAGGAGAGGCAAGTTACATCTAATAAATAAAATCATTATCAGGAGTAATCTGTTGAATACTGAAAGAAAAAATATAATTAAAATATGCAGTTTTGTTATCGCATTGGCTTTGGTGATTTGTACGCTGTTTTTAGTCAACAAGTATTATGATGCTCAAATCGAAAAGATTTCTCAGCAAAATGAGAATACAAATATAAATAAATTATCATATTTATGCTATCAGCGTAGTCCGGAAAGAGATAATTCCATTGAAAATATGAAAAAAATATTTGATGAAAATAGCCTTTTAATGCTGGGATCATCGGAGTTAGGGGCAAGCGATAATATAGCATATCCTCAAGCTCTGCTTAAGAACGGGAACTCGAATTTTAATATTATAATGTCAGGGCAGGGGTATGTTCAATCACTTCTTCAAACAATAAAGATAGGGGCATATGAGCCTATTATGAAAAATCGAAAAGTGGTGTTGATATTATCACCACAATGGTTCACCGAGTCGCAAGCTCAAGGCGAAAGCTTTGATAGCCAGTGGCTACAGCCCGTATGGAAAGAGTTTCTGAAAAATCCTCAAATAACATCTGATCTAAAAGAAAAGGTGAAGCAGAGAGCTATTGAATTGTCATCTGACGGAGGAGGCATTCAAAATTCAATCAGAGAAAGTGTTATACCTGAAGATGTAAGCGATAATGTAAGAGAAGCAACAAACGAACATGATGGTGAAGCAAGCGAAAATGTGAATTCAAAAATCAGCCCAAACAAGTCGATTTTTGATTGGGTAAAGGATAAATTGGAAGGCTTACGCCGGAATATAATTTTTGTTAGAAAACTATATCAAACAAATGCGGTATCTCCAAAGTTTGATATGGATGATGAACCTTTTGATATGAATATGGTAGACTTCGACAAGCTTATGCTTCAAGCAGAAGAAGAAGGCAAAAAGTCATGCACTAACAACGAATTCGGTGTATATGATGAATATTTTGATAAATATATACAGTACCGTTTTGAAAATCTAAAGGATTCCGAAACAGAAAGCACCTATGGCATTTCAAAGGAATACGAAGACCTGCGGCTTTTCCTTGAAGTGTGTAAAAAGACGGATCTTGATGTTTTACTTATCAGTATGCCGGTCAACGGAAGGTGGTATGATTATCTTGGCTTTCCAAAGGATGGAAGAGAAGTCTACTATAATAAGATAAGAGAAATAAGCAAGGCTTATGGGGCGGAGCTTGCCGATTTTTCAGATAAAGAATATGAAATGTATTTTCTTAAAGACATAATGCATTGCGGATGGAAAGGATGGGTGTATATTGATGAAGCTGTTTACAAATTTTATCTCCAGAATAAAAAGTAGTTTATTTTTATATTTGGCTTTTTATATAGTTATATTTTATGTAGCCTTTATTCTCATGTTTTTGGTGTTTATATACAGCTTAAACTTTGAAACACCTACATTTACATATAGCCAGTTTTGAGTATATTTAGCGATATATCGGTATATAGGAGTAATGTTAAATAAATGAATTTTTTTGAAGGAATAGACTTTTTTATC
>JAEXBK010000122.1 GCA_023394035.1 Bacillota bacterium | reverse complement strand
GCCGTTCCGTAGGCTTCTCCGGCGTTTTCAAGACAAACGATTACGGCATAAGGTGAATCAGGCTCCTTAAGAAAGCCCACAAAGCAGGCATTCGGAAGCCTCCCGTCAACTTCACCCGTCCCTGTTTTCCCGTAGATATCAAGTCCCGGTGAAAAGCGTTCCCCATAGCCCGACATTGCATCCGTCAGGCGTTCCGCAGACTGCTCGCTCATCATTCTGTCCGTCATCACGGGAATGTCGAGACTACTCTTTATGATTACCGGCTTTGCTGCCATTCCGCCGCCCGCTATTGCACCTGTAAAGACCATCATCGAGCAAGGGTTTATTCTGTCATGATACTGACCGACTCCCGCCCAGCCCAAGTTGAGGCGTTCTCCTTCGGAAGAAGGAAATTCAAACGAGCCTTTAGCCGTGCTTATGTTATCGAATGCGTATGACTTTGTAAGCCCGAACTTCTCCGTATATTCCTTCATTTTATCCGCACCGACCTCTTCCGCAAGAAGTGAAAAAGCGGAATTGCAGGATTCGAACATCGCACCGTCAAAGTCCACAGTACCGTGAGCATGAGTACACTTTATATATTCTCCGTTTACTTCACGCTTTCCGCTGCACTCGTATGAAAAATCCTCAATGTCCACGCCGGCTTCTATGGCTGCTGCAGCCGTAACGGTTTTGAAGATCGAGCCCGGCGTAAATGTCGATGAAATAAATCTGTTTATATATATTCCCGACTCATCATCAACCGCTTCCGGCGGATTTGAAGGGTCAAAAGCAGGTGTGCTGACAAGGCAAAGAATTTCGCCCGTCTTGTAGTTATATACCCCTGCACATCCGGCATCGTATTCGCTCAGAAGCTGATACGCATATTTGCACAGCTCCGCATCGAGGGTAAGATCAATGTCATCGTTTTTTCCGAACAGCTTATACGTGCCTGTGATATGACTGTAGCCGATGAGCTTTGCTTTGTTGGCTCGCGGTATCGCAGTTGCTATGTTGCCGCCGGGATCTCCGACTGAATGTACCGTTGCCATCCTCACAAGCTCGTCCGAATTGTAAATTACCTCTCCGTCTTTGTTCTGAGAAAGGAGCACTCCGTTTCTGTCATAAACCGATCCGCTCGCGAGTATGCCGTTTTTGTAGACGGCTCTGTTTCCGTAAAAGGTTGCCCATTCGCCACCGTATTTGAAAAATCTGTACGTAAATATTCCGAGCCCTATAAAAAGTGCGGCAGCAAGGGTCAGGCATATTATCGCTCTTCTTTCAAGTCTTATCATTTCCCGCTCTCCGCCTCCTTCACTTTATTGCTTACCGCAAGGCTCGCATTCATTCGCGTATCGGCAGCCTTCAGAAATGCAAGCATTCCCCACGAGGCGACCATGCTCGTTCCGCCTGTCGACAGGAATGGGAATGTAACGCCTGTAAGCGGCAACAAATCAACCGAACCGAATACATTCAGCATAGTCTGGAACAAAAACAGCGACATAGCAGAGCAAGCCGCTATCGTATAATATGTCGATCTTCCTCCGAGTATTGATCTTACGGCAAAGATCGAAAGCGTAATTATTGAAAGCACCGCAAGAATTGCAATTATGAGCCCCCACTCCTCCGATACGAAGCCGAATACGAGATCCGTTTCGGAAGCTGCAACGGATTTGAGCCAGCCTCTGCCCGCTCCGACACCGATAAGTCCGCCGCTTGCAGTAGCTGACATGGTACGAGTCTGCTGATATCCGAGGTCATCGGCAAAATCCCAGACATGCCCCCATGCCGAAAATCTCGTCGCAATATAAGCTTTGAACCTCAAAACGAGAAGACCTGCAACAAAAGCCGCTCCTGCGATAAGTATTACCTTCGTAAAATCACCGCTTCTCAGGAAAATGATTACGAGGAACGATACGAAGAATATCAGTGCCGTTCCGAAATCTCCCATCAGCGCAAAGCAGCAGAAGCAAAAGCCCGAGAAGATCATGAATATCATCGTGTTGCGCTTTTCCATAAGTTCATCGAGAGATGCCGCACCTACCCATATAAAGGCAAGCTTTACTATCTCGGAGGGCTGAATTGAAAGCCCTGCAATTGTTATCCAGTTGTTTGCTCCGAATTTTGTTGTACCCATTATCAGATTGAATATGAGTACGGCAACAGACGCTGCGATAAGGTATCGCCTCAATGCTTTTGTGCGCTCAAGATTTCTTAATATCGTGCACATCACTATAAACAGCATTACGCCTATCACTATTGAAAGGAACTGCTTGAATACGCTTTCAGGATATTTGCTCGCCGTAACGGCAAGGCTTAAGGTTGAGATAAAAAACGCTATGGTCTCCATCTCAAATGCCCGTCTTCTCATAACCCTCATGGCTACAACATAAGTCCACATGAAAAGAGCAAGGGCAAAGAAGGATATTGTAATTCCGTTTACATACTCTTCTCCCATCGAGAATTTGAGCTGAATAACGGTCATTATCTGAAATATTGTTATAGCAACTATGGAAGTCCACGGTGAAAATATGAACGTGGCCTTCTTTCTGTAATCCGTATTTATGTTTCTTTCTTCCAAGCTCACCGGATAAATGGTGCATAAGCTTTTTCCGATAGAGATTTCGTCTCCCGGCTCTATAGCGCGGCTCTCACCGCCTTTAAGGCGTTTACCGTTTACGGAGGTTCCGTTGCTCGATCCGAGATCCATGTACGTCCAAGTACCGTCATCGTGACGGCTGAGTGTCCCATGACTCCTTGACACCATAGGATCGTCAACCTGAAGGTCGCTTTGCTTTGATCTTCCTATCAGGTTTTCCCAGTGAGTTATAGGGACATTATTTTCTTCGTCAATATTGAAATACGCCCATATTTCGGCAGGGCTCCTGCTGCTGAGCAGAGACACTATTGATCTGATCAGTATAAAAGTCGCAAGAAAAATAAACACCCAGCGTGCCGCGGCGTTGTATATAAGAGCGGTTCCGTCCGGCAGCTCACCGAGCCTTGAAACAGCACCGGTCAAATATTCTATTATCGTGTTGATTTTGAGTCCTATGCTCTCGAATATCTCCATATGATCCCCTAAACGGCAAATCCGCCGTCAACGCCTATTACCTGCCCGGTTATAAAGGATGACTGCTCACCTGCAAGGAAAAACGCCGCATCAGCCACATCGCCCGGTCTTCCTATCCTCTGCAGCGGTGTGTCAGCCTTAAGTAAGTCCATTTCTTCGCTTGAATAGCACGAATTCATATCCGTATCTATGACACCCGGAGCTATTACATTTACCCTTATTCCGGACGGTCCTGCTTCTGCCGCAAGACTCCTTGCAAAGCCTATGAGACCTGCCTTTGATGCCGCATATACGGATTCGCACGAAGCCGCGCGTTTTCCCCATATCGAAGAAACGACTATTATAGAACCGCACTTTTCGGATATCATGCTTGGGAGAACTGCCTGCGAAGCAAAGATCGCGCCTTTGAGGTTTACTCCGATGAGTTCATCCACCGAGCTTTCGTCCATATCCGTAACGAGGCAGCTTCTCGCTATTCCGGCATTTGAAATCAGAACATCAAAAGCGGCAAGCCCGAAATACGTTCTCGCCTGCTTCACCGCATCAAAGACTTCTTCTCTTACGGAGCTGTCCGCCTTGAGAGCAAGTGCTCCCGTTTCTTCTGCCAGCCTGTTTGCGGCATTGCTGTCGCTTCTGTAGGTAAATGCGGTCATGTAGCCGCTTGCCGAAAATTTTCTGACGCAAGCGGCGCCGATTCCCCTTGATCCGCCTGTAATAAAAACAGATTTTTTCATTTTATTAAAGATTCGCCATGTACTTGAGTGTACGTATCATCTGGCATGTATATCCCATCTCGTTGTCATACCATGCGACAACTCTTACTTCGTATATCTTTGTTCCGCACTGCTGTGCAAGCGTCTGCGTAGCATCAAAGAGCGAGCCGTATGTGCTGCCTATGATGTCGCTCGATACTATCTCTTCCTCGTTATATCCGAAGGATTCGCTTGCAGCCGCCTTCATTGCGGCATTGATTCCTTCTACCGTTACGCTTTCCGTATCGTCTTTTACGGTAGCGTCAAGTATCGTTACAGAACCTGTAGGAACAGGAACACGCTGTGCCGAGCCTATGAGCTTCCCGTCAAGCTCAGGAATTACAAGACCTATAGCCTTTGCCGCTCCCGTGCTGTTAGGAACGATGTTAATCGCTCCCGCTCTTGCCCTTCTGAAATCGTTCTTTCTGTGAGGACCGTCAAGAAGCATCTGATCTCCGGTATATGCGTGTATCGTAGTCATAAAGCCGGTTCTGAGCTCCCTGTAGTCGTTAAGTACCTTTGCTATCGGTGCAAGGCAGTTTGTAGTGCAGCTTGCCGCCGATACGATCTGATCCTCCGCCTTGAGTGTCGTATGGTTTACACCGTATACTATCGTAGGAAGGTCGTTTCCGGCAGGAGCCGATATGAGTACCCGCTTTGCTCCCGCATTTATATGAGCCTTCGATTTTTCCTTGCTCGTATAGAAGCCGGTACACTCAAGCACTATGTCTATGCCAAGCTTCCCCCAAGGAAGATTGTTAGCATCAGCCTCGGCAAAGATAGGAATCCTCTTGCCGTCTATGCTGAGTGAATTGTCATCATTTGAAATTTCGTGACCGAATTTCTTCTGTACGCTGTCATATTTGAGAAGATATGCGAGCATTTCCGGCTTTGCAAGGTCGTTTATCGCCGCTATCTCAAAATCGCCGTCCTCGAACATTCTTCTGAATGCCATTCTGCCTATGCGACCGAAGCCGTTTATGGCTATCTTTATTTTTTTCTCGTTTCCCATTATTTGATTTCTCCTATCATCGAAATAAGGTCGTTTATGAGAGCCTTGAAGCTCGCTGCAACCTTATCCGCCGTTTCCTGAACCTCTTTGTGATTAAGCGGCTGATCAAGTATACCCGCCGCCATATTGCTTATGCACGATATTCCGCATACGCGCATTCCCATATGTCTTGCCGCTACCGCCTCTATTCCGGTACTCATCCCGACTGCAGAAGCGCCAAGCGTTCTGAACATTCTTATCTCCGCAGGTGTTTCATACTGAGGACCCGTTGCCTGAAGGTAGACGCCTTCTTTGATGTCTATGCTGTTCTTTTCCGCCGCCTTGCGTATGATTGAAATAAGCTCAGGATCGTATACCTTGCTCATGTCAGGGAATCTTACGCCGAGCTCCTCCGGATTTTCGCCGATGAGCGGGCTTCTCGTAAATGCCGTTATGTGATCAGTTATAGCCATGAGATCTCCCGGCTTGTAGCTTAGGTCAATGCCTCCCGCCGCATTTGTCAGGATCAAAACCTGCGCGCCGAGCAGCCCCATAAGTCTTATCGGCATTACAACATCGTTTACGTCATAGCCTTCGTAGAAGTGGACTCTTCCCTTCATTGCAACTACAGGTACGCTGCCGACATATCCGAAAACAAAACGTCCGTCATGTCCCTGAACCGTAGATACCGGAAATCCTTCTATATCAGTGTACGGAATCTCATATTCCACCTTCATCTCGGACGCATATCCTCCAAGTCCCGAGCCTAAAACTATTCCGGCAAAAGGAACAAAGTCCGTCTTACTTTTTATATAATTTACCGCCTTTGTAAGCTTTTCGTATATTTTACTCATTTCTTATACCTCCTTCGTTTATTATACTTCAAATATTTGTTTTTTTGAAGTATACTCATTGAAATTTGAATACTTTTTAACTATAATAAAATTCAGTACGTTACTAAGTATCAAGGAGGAAACCATGGAAAGAAATAATCTCTGGAAAACTTATAAAGAAAATGACTTAGCCGCTCTCGAAGCGCTCTCTTCAGATTACAAAGAATTCCTGTCAACAGCAAAGACGGAAAGACTTTGCGTTGACGAATCAATAAAGGCTGCCGAAAAAGCAGGCTTCGCAGATCTCGACAAATTGATTTCAGAAGGCAAAGCTATCAAAGCCGGTGACCGCTTCTACCGCCAGTTCATGAACAAAACTCTCATTCTCGGAATCTTGGGCAAGAAGCCTTTGACAGAAGGAATGAACATACTCGGAGCTCATATCGACTCACCGCGCCTCGACCTCAAGCAGAATCCGCTATATGAGAACACAGAACTTGCATATCTCGACACGCACTATTACGGCGGAGTCAAGAAATATCAGTGGGTAACCATTCCGCTCGCTCTCTACGGAGTAGTTGCCAAGAAGGACGGCACTCTCGTTGATATCGCAATCGGTGACGGCGAAGACGATCCTGTATTCTGCATCACAGACCTTCTCATACATCTTGCAGGCGAACAGCTCCAGAAGAAGGCCTCAGTCGTAGTTACGGGTGAAGCTCTTGATCTCCTTATCGGAAGCAGACCGCTTGCGAAAGAAGAAGGTAAGGAAGAAGAAAAAGAAGCCGTAAAGGCAAACATCCTTAAGCTGCTTCTCGAACAGTACCATATAGAAGAAGAGGATTTCCTGTCTGCCGAAATCGAAGTCGTTCCTGCAGGAAAGGCTCGCGACTTGGGATTTGACCGCAGCATGATAATCGGATACGGTCACGATGACAGAGTATGCGCTTACACATCGCTTCGCGCAATTCTCGACAGCGAAACGCCTGAACGTACCGCACTTTGCGTACTTACAGACAAGGAAGAAATCGGAAGCGTAGGCGCAACCGGAGCCGAATCACACTTCTTTGAGGACACTGTAGCCGAGCTTCTTGAGCTTGCAGAAGGCTATACCGGAATCAAACAGCGCAGAGCTTTGAGAAACTCATGCGTACTTTCCTCCGACGTAAGCGCAGCCTTTGATCCGAGCTATGAAGGATCTTTCGAGCGCAAGAACACCGCATATTTCGGAAGAGGTATAGCATTCAACAAATACACGGGTTCTCGCGGCAAGGGCGGCTCAAACGACGCCAATGCCGAATATCTCGGCAAGATCCGCCGCGTCATGGACGACAACAAAGTCGGCTTCCAGACGGCAGAGCTCGGTAAGGTAGACGAAGGCGGCGGCGGAACTATCGCATACATCCTCGCAGGATACGGAATGAACGTAATCGACAGCGGCGTTGCGGTTCTCTGCATGCACAGCCCTTGGGAAATCGTAAGCAAGGCAGACGTTTACGAAGCATATAAGTGCTACAAGGCTTTTGTCAAGGACATGGAAATGAAATAAACTATAAAAGGTGGCTCCCGCAGCCACCTTTTCTTATTGAGGTGAGGCGGCAGCCGTGATCAGTCCGTGTCGCCGTCTGTATTTCGATATTTTTTTCTCAAAACAGGCTGTTTTTTGATATTTTTTTCCGTTTACTACCGATTGGTTCGGTTGAGCCGTGTAATCGGTAGTTTTTTGATATTTTATAATCGAAAACAGGCTGTTTTCGCCTTGAAATTTCAATTTACTACCGATTTACCGATTACAAAGTTCGATTTCAGAAATCCTGCTATGGAAGCCCTTTGGGTTTATCTTTCGATCTGTTGTATTTTGACGTTGGCGTTTCCAACGAGGATAGCAACCTCTTCCGCAAAGTCGAGTGTGGCTCTGATGCCGGCATTGCCTGTCGAAAGTATTTTGCCGTTTCTGAGATAAATGAGTGCCTTCGTGCTTCCGCGATGGCGTGCAAATATCTTCTGAAGCTCATTAAGCGCATCCTTTTCGTCCATTGATGATGCGGTACCTGTGCCGCTTTCAGCTTCAGGAAGCCTTATCTTCACAGGAGCCGCTCCCTGCTCTCTTTTTTCAGGTCTCGCCTGATCCGGACGGTATCTCTTTTCGTAGTTCGGAGGAAGTGTCTTCATCTTCATGATGCTTATCTCGTCCTCTATATCCGCAACCGAGTCGGCTATTATCTTCGGTGCCTCTTCTTCCTTGAAGTCGATTTTGCCGCTTATCATTACTACATTGTCAACCGCTATGGCTTCCGAGCATTTGTCAAAGACATTAGGGAATACAACGGCTTCGGCTGCTCCGTAGAGATCTTCAAACTGTATGAAGGACATCATCTTGCTGCTCTTTGTTATGAGGTTGCGCCTTCCTGTTATCATGCCAGCCATGATTACTCGCTGTCCGTCAGAAACAGAGGCTCCCCCAGATGAGTCTTCGCCGCCTTCTTCGGCTTCTTCTAAATTCCGAAGATCAAGGCAGGTTGCGGTGACGAAGTCTTTGATTTTTTCTTTGTACTTGTTAAGGGGATGATCGGTGATGTATACGCCCGTCATCTCCTTTTCCATAGAAAGCAGTATGTCAGGCGCAAACTCGCTTACATCAGGCAAGGTGCCGGACACATCGCTTCCCGCCATTTCTTCGCTGTTAAGCTGGAAAAGCGACATCTGACCTGCTATATTCTTCCTTGCATCCTGCTGCGCAGATTCCATCGCTGATTCGTACACAGCCATCATCGCCGCCCTCGTACCCTCAAGGCAGTCGAGAGCGCCGGCTTTGATGAGTGATTCCATAGCCTTCTTGTTAAGCACGCTCGGGTCGACATTGTTTATCAGCGCAAATATATCCTTCGGATTCCCTTTTTCTTCGCGAGCTTTGATGATGGCGTCGATCGCATTTTCGCCGACATTTTTGACTGCAAGAAGTCCGAATCTGATATCGCCGTCTTTTACGGAGAATCGCTTTACGCTCTCGTTGACGGACGGCGGAAGCACTTTGATGCCCATGTCGCGGCAGTTTGCTATGTATTTTGCTATGGAGGAGGTATCGCCCATTACGCTCGAAATCAGAGCCGCCATGAACTCTACCGGATAGTATTTCTTGAGATAGCCCGTCTCGTATGCGAGCACTGCATATGCTGCGGCGTGAGCTTTGTTGAAGGCATATTGTGCAAAGCTTTCCATATCATCAAAGATCGCTTCTGCGGCTGCGCGTGATATCCCGTTTCTGATGCAGCCCATTATCTCAGGTTTGCCGTCAGGACCGTCCTTGCCGTTTATGAACCATTCCTTTTCCTGCATCATAACGTCGCGCTTTTTCTTGCTCATCGCTCTTCTGACGAGGTCGGAACGCCCGTAGCTGTAGCCCGCGAGATCCCTTACTATCTGCATTACCTGTTCCTGATATACGAGGCAGCCGTATGTAACGTCAAGTATGTCAGCAAGCTGTTCTGTCACATACTTTATATTTTCCGGATTCTTTTTGTTTTCTATGTATTTCGGGATTGAGTCCATAGGTCCCGGTCTGTAAAGCGAGATGCCTGCGACTATGTCTTCAAAGCATGTAGGCTTTAGGTTCTTCATGAATGAGGTCATGCCGCCGCTTTCGAGCTGAAACACGCCGTCCGTATTTCCTGCCGAAATCATCTCGTATATAGCCGGATCGTCATATCCCATGCGTGCAAAGTCGATGCTGACTCCGTGATTTTCTTCTATCAAAGCAAGCGCGTCTCTGATTACCGTCAGGTTTCTGAGACCGAGGAAGTCCATCTTGAGAAGTCCGAGCTCTTCTATCGTAGTCATGTTGAACTGCGTGGCAACGCCTTTGTCCGACATATATAGCGGCACATACTCGTTGAGCGCGAGCTTTGAGATTACGACGCCCGCCGCGTGCGTGGACGCATTACGCGGCACGCCTTCCAGGCGTCGCGCCATGTCGATAACCTGCCTGGCGCGGGCGTCGTCCTCGTACATCCGCTTTAAGTCCGTACTGACTTCGAGAGCCTTGTCCAAGGTCATGTTGAGCGTGAACGGAACAGCCTTCGCTATCTTATCCGCCTCTGCGTAAGTCAGTTCGAGCGCCCGTCCGACATCCCTTATTGCCGCCTTTGCTTTGAGCGTACCGAATGTTATTATCTGAGAAACGTTTTCCGTTCCGTACTTTTCCTTTACGTATTCTATTACCTCGCCTCTGCGCTCGATACAAAAGTCTATATCGAAGTCAGGCATGCTGACGCGTTCCGGATTAAGAAATCTCTCGAACACGAGATTATATCTTATAGGGTCGATGTCCGTGATCCTTAGTGCGTATGCGACTATGCTCGCGGCTCCCGAGCCGCGACCTGGTCCCACGACGATGTTTTTGTTCTTGGCGTAGTCTATAAAATCCCAGACGATCAGGTAATACTCAACATAGCCCATGGACTCTATTATCGAAAGCTCGTAGTCCATGCGCTTTCTTATCTCGTCAGTTATTACATCGTATCTCTTCTTTATTCCCTCTTCACAAAGATGCCTTAGGTATTCCGCGTTCGTCATGCCCTCAGGCGGGAAAAACTGCGGCAAATGATATTCGCCGAATGTAAATTCCACATTGCAGCGATCCGCAATATCATGGGTATTGTCAACAGCCTCCGGCGCAAACGCAAATATCTTCCTCATCTCGTCCTCGCTCTTAAGGTAGAACTGGTCGTTAGGGAATTTCATGCGTTTCTCGTCTGAAATCGTAGTTGCCGTCTGTATTGCGAGCAGCACGTCGTGAGCCTCCGCGTCATCCTGATTTATGTAATGAACATCGTTTGTCGCAACGAGCTTGATGTCGAGCTCCTTTGAAAGCCTGACGAGCTGAGCGTTTACTTCCTGTTCCTCTTCAAGCCCCTGATCCTGAAGCTCAAGGAAAAAGTTTCCGTGCCCGAATATCTCGTCATATTCGAGCGCCTCTTTCTTTGCTCCCTGATAATCCCTGTCGAGCAGGCATTGCTGCACCTTCCCCGCAAGGCACGCTGAGGTCGCGATAATACCTCCGCTATATCGCCTGAGCACGCTCTTATCCACGCGCGGTTTATAGTAATATCCTCTGATATATCCTTCTGAAACTATCTTGATGAGGTTTCTGTAGCCCTCGTTGTTTTCCGCGATCAAAATCAGGTGATTCTGGTATCTGTCAATATCAGGATCCTTGTCCTCCATGCTGCGTGGAGCAATATATACCTCGCAGCCGATGAGCGGCTTGATTCCCTGCTTCTTACATTCTTTATAGAAATCTATTACGCCGAACATTGCTCCGTGATCGGTTATTGCGAGCGAATCCATGCCGAGCTCCTTGGCGCGTGCAACTACGCCTTTGATTTTAGCAAAGCCGTCAAGCAAGCTGTATTCTGTGTGTACATGCAGATGTGTAAATGCCATGACATACCTCCATGCATATATTTTATCATAGTTTGACTCATACTTGTACAATAACAGTTTAAGATAGAAAAAAGCCCTCTTTGTTTTGACAAAAGAGGGCAAATTGGTCTATAATACAGATTGAACAGGGTACTCTTACAGTACTCACCAACCCGAGTCCCTTTATATGCGATTGCATGTAGGGGGATTTTTTATTTTACATTAAATTATTTGTTGGCAATGTATCACTTGCCTTCTACTGTTCCTGTTTCTTGTCGAGAATCTGTGCCAACGCCGCAAATACAGCCGCCGCACCTAAGAAAAGAAAAACATTAAACAGGACATTTACTACCATCACAAATATCGTAGTTCCCGATAGCGTATAAGTATCAACTGCACCCTGCATTTTTGCCATTAGCATTTTGAATTCAGGCTTGATGAGAAGATTTGCGATCGGAGTCACCACCGCAAAAACGATAGAAATCTTTGAAAGAAGTCTGAGCCATTTATTCAAGTTGTTCATATGCCACCTCGCATTCTTAATTTTTTCCGTTCTACTTGGTCTAATTTCATGATTATCAAGCAAAAAATGTATAATATAAAATGTTACTACTTCCCATAGTGACTATCATCAATAATAAGCTTTATTATCATCCCAGTATTTAAGCCTGCTATTACTGCAATAGGTTGCGCATAATTATATTTTGTAAAAATACTTAAAACAGCAAACACAACTAATATAATCTGCAGGAGTAGATATACGATAAGTATTCGTTTCCTATTCACATATCTCATATTTACGCTCCTTTTCAATCAAGAAATTCAAAACACATCGATGGTGATTTCACTTCTCTATCATCAGCTATCATTGTAATATAAATAAACGGTACTCGTAAATATCTAAACACACTATTTGATATATGCGCCAAGTAGGTTTTAGTAAAACTGTTTTACATGATACCATGTTTGACTAGTGCTCTGTCCAGCAAATCCCGCTTGGGTATAAAATGTTCCAACTTTCTTAGTTACTAATGTATTATAGCCTATATTCTGCCCTCCGCTAGGATAATATATCTTTATTTTGCTGGATATGTATGATGAATCTGGGTCATATAAATCCCCCAATGCGTCTAATGTTGTGCCTGTGCCGTACAAAATTCCTATCATTGCGGGGCAGGTAACGGCTAAAACAACAGATACAGCATATCCAGATATTAGCTTAAATGCTTTTCCAAGTCTTATATCGCTATTACTAGAAGTATATTGATACACCCAAGTTTTATTTGGGCAAGGATTTGAAGTCGTATCCCATGATTCGGAATCACGCCCAAACACTTCATCGGCAGTAGCTACCCCTTGCAGAATATTTTTTTCAACTAGAACTTCATTTCCATCAAGAAATAATTTATTATCATCCGTGAGCACTATCTGATTTTTAATCCCATTTTCATCGATATCCATATGTATCCCATATGAGGTTTCATTTATAAGGACATGAGCAATCGCATCCTGCGCAATTATGAATTCATATACCGGTCTATTATTATCGATTCTTATTTTATTAACCGATTTCATATTTTGTCCAAACTTCTCAAATAGTATTGAATCCTTTAATAGTTCTTCTCTAAAATCTTGGTATTCCTTATAACTGCCCTCAAAAATATTTTGCAATCCTTCATTCTGCGCATATACTTTTGTTTCTGACGTTATCGAATATCCTACCGTTAATATTGTCATTGTCATAACAAGCACCAAAGCAATCACTTTTCTAAACATAATCAGCATTGTTACATTCTCCTTTCTGAAAGCTCGTTATCACACACCACTTCATTTCTTATAACTCTTTATCTACGTAATATCTAAAACGATATTACGCCTTTCTAAATAAATTTCGTCACCTTTTTGTTGTAAGACAAAAGCTTTTCATAGTATTCGATTAGTGTGGCAATTTTTTCTTTGTTTATTTTTATAGCTTTCATGTGATTTTCCAATTCTATATAATATTCATTATGTATTTTTTATAGTATAAGTATAATGCATCGTAAATTGTTTGTCAATTACTTTTATTCAAATAAATACAAAAACGATAAACGGAAATTTTCGCATAACAAAAATCACAAAAGCCGCTATGTCACCTACTTGAGGCACTCATGGCGGCTTAATGGCTTTATATACTTTGCCATTATTAAAATGTATCCGGATTCACTTCATCATATATAGCAATATTTTTTCTATCAGTCTTTATACAGCGAATCGTATGTCTGTAATAGATAGGAAAGGTTAAAGCAAAAAGCTACAAGACGTCAATTTTTTCGGCAGCTTGATCACATACTTGGAAACCAAAAATGTAACAACAGCAACCGATGCAACAAATATTATTGTTATCAACATTTGTTTCTGAAAAAATATATCTGAAAACATAATATATACTCCTATTTCTATCGATTACTGGACGTATGTATTGATTTTTACATTCATTCTCAGAGGTTTCGCCTTTAAATTTTGAATATATATTATATAATTTGATTTTTTATCTGCATTAAACTTAAGATTGATTGCTTTAGAAAATGCGGATTTATATATAAACTCTCCATTTTCCATAATTGAAATATAATATTCAATACTGCCGTATGAAGATAAATCACTTACTTTTATTGCCAATCCTTCGTAATTTGCTCCTGTATTATTACTCGTATTAACTCTATAGCTTCTACCCTGATGGACAGATAGTGTAAAAGTTTCATTGATATTTGCGGCTTTAGCATCAATCCCTGCTTCACGGAGATTCAATTCATCATACTCTTTATCCGTTATTTCCACTACCTTATTGTCCATGTTTAGATAACATTCCGATAGCTGTTTTCCTTGTGTATCTACAATAATATTATGGGAATCTACTATCCTCACATCCGCAAATGATGTCATCATAAATCCGCTTACCACTACAAACAGCAATACACCGCTAAACGTGACTTTCCATTTTTTTATTGTGTTAATCCTTTCTACTGTCGGGTGAAAATTGAGAGCAAGCTTCTTCTCGCCGGTCGCCTTCGCAAGCTTCGTCAGCTTGAACATCGAGAGGCAATACTGCTTTCTGTTCATCCTGTTGTCGCCTATTTCTTTGATCAGCCTCTTGTCGCAGAGCATTTCCATATCCTCCTCGATATAGCGCATCACAAACAGCAACGGGAGATTAAACCAGTATAAGCAGGCGGTCAGACTCTTTATGTGAGCAAACAAAATATCGTACTTTTTGACATGCATAAGCTCATGCATCAAAACAAACGGCAGCAGCTCATTGTCATTCAACACATGGCGCGGAATTATGATCTTAGGCCTGAACAGTCCGCACGTAAAAGCTCCACCAATCTCATCATTCGTCAAAAAAATGATCTTGCGCTTAGGATCAACGCTCTTAATGCAATCGAGAATCCTGTCATCCGGCTCAATTATACTCGAGTTCATAAGCAACTTGTTCATCTTTATGACATGATACAGAATGTAAGCTATCAAAAACGAAGCCACTATAAGTCTGTTTATCGTTGTAAGCCAGATATTTGCCGATTGGTCTATATTCTCAAGAAATTTATTTATGTATGCAATCGGTGTCAGAACACCGCTTAAGATGCCGGCTTCACGCGGATCTACCGATATTGAATACGGACAGAGCAGATAAGCTATGAATATGAACCAAAGTATCATGCTCGCATGTCTGAAACTCGTCTTGTTCAGTCTTTGCCGCGCAATCAGGATTATCAAAATCAGCACTACGCCCTTTATGCTCTTTTCGATTGTCCAGGCGGATACGATGCCGAACATGATTCTTACTTCTCCTCATCAAAATCGTCGAGTAGCTTTTTCATCATATCAAGCTCCTCGTCGCTGACCTTCTTCTCGTTCAAAAACGCTGCCACGATGTTCACAACAGAACCGCCGAAGAATTTGTTGATTATTTCCGACGTTTCCTCTTCAAGTCCTTCTTCCCTCGTCACTATCGGTTTAAGCGTGTACTTCGGATATCTTCTTGCTATTGCACCCTTCGCAAGCAGTCTCGAAAAAAATGTATAGATTGAAGAGTTTCCCCAGTTGTATTTTTCCTTTAGGACAACTGCCAGTTTTGCTGCCTGTATCTCGCCGTTTTCGTCAAGACATTTGCCGTCCCAAAGGACTTCCATTACCATACGCTCGCTTGTTGAAAATTTCATATCATCACCTCTTGTATTTTCAGAATATTTCTTAAGCCAACTTTACACTATTTTATGCAAGTTGTCAAATTTTTGGTTTTGCGAACCTTATGCGTTCTCATACTGCAATTTATATAGCTTATAGTAAAGCCCTCCTTTAGACAGAAGCTCCTGGTGACTTCCCTGCTCCGCAATCTCGCCCTTATGCATTACAATAATCTTGTCAACATTTCTTATCGTGGAAAGCCTGTGTGCTACTATCAAAGTGGTTCTTCCCTTCATCAGCTTTTCGAGCGCATCCTGAATCAGTATCTCCGTGTCCGTATCTATGTTTGCCGTAGCCTCATCGAGTATAAGCACATCCGGCTTGTGCGCCAGCGTTCGAGCAAACGAAAGAAGCTGTCTTTGCCCTGCGGAAAATGCCGCACCGCGCTCTATGACCTCGTGAGAATATCCGCCCGGGAGCTTTTCTATGAAGCCGGCGGCGTTTACCGTCTTTGATGCCTGCCTGATTTCGTCATCCGTTATATCATCTGAGCTAAGTCTTATGTTTTCTTCCACCGTTCCGGAAAACAGGAATACGTCCTGCAGCATTTCTCCTATTTTTTTCCTGAGATCATCGGTTTTGATTGTCTTTATGTCATTGCCGTCTATAAGGATCTGACCCTTTTGGATGTCAAAATAGCGACATATCAGGCTTTGTATCGTTGTTTTTCCCGCTCCCGTTGCACCGACAAAAGCTACGCGCTCTCCGGGACTTACCTTGAACGAAACATCCTTCAGCACCCACTCGCCCTCTTTGTATGCGAACCATACGTTTCTGAATTCTATTTCTCCTTTGATTTCACCTATATCTACGGCTTCCTCTTCGTCCTCTATCTGAGGCTCGTTTTCGAGCAGCCAGAAGATTCGCTCCGCACAGGCATTTGCCGACTGGATGACATTAAATTGCTCCGCCATCTCCTGAATCGGCTGGAAGAATTTGCTTATATACCTTTGGAATGCAACGAGAGTTCCTATCGTAACTATCCCTTCGATTGCCATATGACCGCCCGCAAATATGAGTATCGCAAGCGCTGCGATATTTGTCACATAAGGTACGGGGCTGTACAGCGAAAATGAAACGAGCTGCTTGATGTTTATCCTTCGGAGGCTCTCGCTTCTCTCCTTAAAGGTTTCTGAAACATCACTCTCTGCCGTAAATGTCTGAACTACCTGCATTCCCATTATCCTCTCGGCAAGGAACCCGTTGAGGTCCGATATGAGAGCCCTCATTTTCCTGTATATCTTTCTCGTAGCAACTGAGAATACGAAGGTCGCAGCGATTATAAACGGGATGACCGTAAATATCAGCAGTGCAAGCTTCAGATTGTAGTTCATCATCATTAGCATTACGCCGAGCAGCACAAAAGCTCCCTTAAGGATCTGTACTATTACGTCCGTAAACAGCTCGTTTATCGTCTCGCAGTCATTCGTAACTCGCGTAACAAGCCTGCCGACAGGATTATCGTTAAAGAAGCCCATATGAAGCTTTGTCAGGTGTCTGAAAATGTCGTTTCTCAGATTGAAGATTATCTTCTGGCTCGTCGTAGCAAGTATCATCGCCTGAATGTATGTAAGTCCCATCTGAGCTACAACGGTCAGAAAATATAATATACCGAGCCGCACCACTCCGTTCAGATCAGCTTTTGCAGCTATCTTGAGCTTATCCAAAGTAAGCCCCTGACCTGATGTCATTTTGTATTTGCTGACAAAATCATCGACCGCCTCGCCTATCAGCTTAGGCTGATATAGCTCCAGCCAAGTAGTTACGAGGATTATCGCAAGCGCAAGTATGAACCAGCCTATATACGGCTTTCCGTATTTAAGTATTCTGAGGAATGGGTGCTTTGCACTGCTCTTCATTATTTCATTGTCGTTCACAGTCCGAATTCCTCCTCTTTTCTTTTTTCCATAAGCTGGCGTTCATAAAGCTCGGCATAGAAGCCGCCCTTTTCCATAAGCTCTTCGTGTCTGCCCTGCTCACTTATCCTTCCGTCCTCTATTACGATTATGTTATCAGCATCCTGCAGTGTTGACATTCTGTGAGCTATTATGATATTCGTCTTACCTTTTCTCTTCTCCTTAAGATTGTGCTTTATCTTTTCTTCCGTGTCCGTATCTACGGCTGAAAGCGAATCGTCAAGCACCAGAATTTCAGGATCCATTATAACAGCCCTTGCAATCGCAATGCGCTGCTTCTGACCGCCGGAAAGCGATACGCCTCTCTCTCCTACAAGCGTATCGTAGCCTCCTGCAAACTCCTCTATATTGTCATGCACGCATGCGAGCCTTGCGGCTTCTTCGATTTCCTCCTGCGTGAGCGCAGGATTTCCGAAGGAAATGTTTTCGGCTACGGTCGCCGAAAACAGGAAATCGTCCTGCAGCACATAGCCGAACGTGCTTCTTAATGCTTTGAGCGATACGTCGTGCACTTCGTGCCCGCCGCCATAAACCATACCTTCATCCGGATCTATTACGCGCATCAAAAGATTGACCAGAGTCGTCTTTCCCGATCCCGTGCGCCCGACAATGCCTATCGTCTCACCCTTGTTTATCTTGAGGCTTATATTTTTAAGGATTTCTTCCTTTGTGCCCGGATATGAAAATGTAAGGTTCCTAAGCTCTATTTCACCTGTAAGCTTAATCTCCTTTTCGGATGCGCCGATTCCTTCATCCGCAATTTCGGGCTTTGTCTCAAGCACCTCCTCGATGCGCTTAAGCGATGCTGAGCCTCTTGTAACGACATTTATTATCCTTCCGATTGCCGCTATCGGCCAAACGAGCATATTGAGATACTGAATAAATGCGGTAAGCTCACCTACGGTTATTCGTCCCAAAATAGCTATATATCCGCCGTATCCCACGGCGAGTGCTATGGAGCATCCCGTTATCATACGCATGAACGGGAACATGAATGCCTCAACTCTCGTTTCTCTTATGTTCGCACGCTTTGATCTTCCGTTTACCTCTTCGAATTTCCGGCATTCCTTTTCTTCCTGAACGAAGGCTTTGATGACTTTGATTCCCGAAAGCTTTTCCTGTACAAAGTCCGATACGGCGGAAAACGCCTCCTGCCTTATAGTGAAACGCCTGTGCAGCTCATTTCCTATAAAGCGTGTTACAAAGGCGACCATCAAAAGCGGCAGCACAGCCGTAATGGAGAGCCTCAGGTCGATCCTGGTTACCATATTGTAAAGAGTTGCGAGTCCGATAGTCAAACAGTCCATGCCCATCATCACTGTAATCGCAAATGTAAGCCTTATCGCCTCAATATCATTAGTCATGTATGCCATGACCTCGCCTGCCTTATGCTCATGAAAATATGATGAAGGCAGCGTCAAAAGATGATCGAAGAGATCGTTTCTCATATCGCGTTCTATCTTTCTTGCCGCGCCGAATATAAGATACCGCCAGCCGATTCTTCCGAACATTACGAGTGCCGCAATTATCGCCATAACAATAATTGCCCTGTAAAAGTCCCGGCTTTCTATAGTTCCTACATCTATCTTATCAATTATTCTTCCCACAATAAGCGGAACTTCCGTCTGCGCAATATCGATTATTATCAAAATAACCATTCCGGCAAAGTAATTCCATTTGTATTTCGTTATGAATTTATGGGCGTAAGGGCTTCTCAGTATATCGGTGATTCCCGCCTTTTTCTCCCTTTTTCGCATATTTTCGTTCCTTCTTCCCGTCTTTCGTCACAGCAGTCAATACGTCTATCAACTATAATAAAACAAAAAAAGCAGGATGTCCTGCTTTTTGTTGGTTCTTTTTTAGGTGCCCGTTTAGAATATTTAGAACTCCGAATATGCGAAGCTCGGTGCCGATGCCATTCCCGCAAACATCATGTAGAGGTAAAGTCCTGCAACCATCATGAAACACAGTCCGGCAAGCATTATGAAGCTGCTTGATTTCTTTTCCGCTAAAGCAGCCGCCTTATTCTTTATAAAACTTGTAAATTTCTTCATTTATTTCTGTCCATCCTTTCTCAGCCGGGTGAAATACATCCTCCAAGAAGCCTTTGTTATAAGCCTCGTTGAAATAGCTTACAAACTGTGAGCCGTAATTGTATTTTTTCACCACATCCATGATCTGCCCCGGCAGGGCATCTCTTTCCTTTTTTATGAAGCCCGTGTGATCGTACCAATATCCGTTTACAGGAAGAAGTATGAATTTAGGGGTTACTCCTGTTTCCTTGCATATGCGGAGGAAAAGCTCGAGATCTTTATATTCGGGAGAAGTTCTGGCATACTTTCTGCCTTCCATTGTTCCCGCCTGCTTATCAACTATGCTTGCAAACTTTTTTCTGTATATGCGTTCTCTTATGCCGAAACCGTTATTGCCCGCGTTGCCGTCAAATTCCTTTACCGCAGCTTCTTTCAGAGCTTCCCAGTCAGGCTCCTTGCCGTCCGCTTCTTTTATGTCACGCTTATATTCCTTGAGACCCTTCATATGCCACATCACCGAAAGACTTACTCGTTCGCGTTCCGTGAGATAATATTTTCTGAGTATCATATAAAGCCTGTCAACAGGATTTATCGTCTTCTCAAAATAGGTTTCGTTATATCTCTTTACGTTGTTCTGCACAGCCTTATCTGTAGAAAGAAGCTCTTCTGTCCTCTTAGCAAGATCCCGCTTAAGCTCATTTGACAGATTAGGATTTTCGAGCATTGCGAGGTATTCCGTCTCCGAAAACCTCAGTGCAAAGGTTTCGGGTTTTACGCCCTGATTATCAAACCACGCAGGTGACAGAAGCAGTATCGCTTTCTTTGATTTGAGATCACCTGAAACCGCTCCAAGTGTCAAAGCATGCGACAGGCATTGATTGTATGCCGCTCCGACGAACATCAGGTCTGTCTTTGATTTCCTGAATACCTTTGTCGGGTGATAATCCGTGCTTCTTCCATGCTGAAACTCGGAAGAGCCCATTACGAGAACGGTATCGGAGTCGAGATTCGATGATACTGCGCTGTAAGAAAGATCCTTGTACATGTTGACCCATGTTCCCATTCCGTCCTTCTTTGTATTGCCGGCAGCAAAGACAAAGTGCATTGAGCCTGACAAAATCGCTAACATCAGCACTGCCGCAAGGAATGCTTTGATTTTTTTCATTAGCCTTCGACCCTTGCCATTACCTGCTCAACTATTTTTCTTGGAGTATCCATCTGTTCTCTTGTAAACTCTGATGGTGACATTACGATGTCGAATTCCTCTTCTATATTTACAAGAAGCTCAACGTAGTCGAGGGAATCGATGAGACCTTCCTCCAGAAGATTTACATCAAGATCTTCCTTTACTATGTCGTCGCCGCAAAGCTCTGCGAGTATATCAAGTACTTTTTCTTCCATTTTATTGTCCTCCGTAAAACTATTTTATGTTCAGTATCTCCGCAATCTTCCCTGAAAAGATGAAGAAGCCGAAGAATACAAGGTTCATCGTGATAAACCAGCTTACAAATATGTACCACTTTTCCTTTTTGTGTTTTTTGTGGAATTTTGATTTCTTCTGATAGTATTCGGTTCCTGCAAGCAGTACGCCGTGATAAAGTCCATAGCCTATGTAGCTGAATGTCAGCCCGTGCCATATTCCCATGACAGCCATGTTTATTATGAATCCGAGTGTTGCTCCCGTCAACCTGTCCTTGAACCATTTTCCTCTTATCGACCTCATCATCAGACGGGAAAAGAGGTAGTCCCTGAACCAATACGAAAGCGTCATGTGCCATCTGTCCCAGAAGTCCTTCATGTCGGTTGCAATGAACGGCTTGTTGAAGTTATCCGGTGTCTTCACTCCGAATATGTACGAGGTGCCCACCGCCATCTGGCTGTAGCCTGCAAAGTCGAAGAACAGGTAGATACCATAGCTGTACATGTATATAAGTATGCTGCCTGCCGACTCGGTTCCTCCAAGCCATGTCATGACCTGAAAAGCCGCACCCGCAAATATGAATTTGTATACAAGCCCTCTGCAAATTTTGAAGAGTCCCTCACCCACAAGCTCAAGATAATCCTCTCTCGAAGGTGTATTATCAAGATCCGTGACGAATCTTCTGCTTCTGTCTATAGGTCCCGATGATATACACGGGAAGAAAATCAGCTCGTATATAAAATCAAAGGCTTTTACTTCCTCGATAAGACCGTCATATATCTCTATTACGATTTGTGCCGTCTTGAAGGTCATGTACGAAAGCCCGAGAAAGCCCAGAATGCTATGTCCACCGAGATGTGACAGCTTCCATATTATCAGCGGAACAAGAGACGCCGTAAGAGCAATTGCGTATGCCTTGCCGTTATGAGGCTTTTTCCCTGAAAAAACGAGGAAGACTTTCAGAAGCAGAAATTCATACACACAATATCCTATAAGGCTTATCAGCGCAGGAGTGTTGTCCCTCAGTGCCATCCATGCAATCAGAATGCTGACTGCAAAGCCATAATATTTTATGTTTTTTCTCGCTACTCCGAGAGCTATCGCAGGAAGGGAAAGCAGTATCAGTAGAATGAAGAAATATCCTTCTCCGAATATCGTCATTATCTACCCTCTCCGATCATCTTCTCAAGTGCCTTTCTGTCCACCTTGCCGTTATTGTTAAGCGGCATTGAATCGAGGAACAAAATTCGCTTCGGCACCATATATTCAGGAAGCTTCTCGGCAAGCTTCTTCTTGATCTCGTTCTTTTCCATTTCGCGTCCTGCCATTATATATGCCGACAGATATCTTATCTTGCCGTTTTTTGTCGTCGGAAGAACCACTGCCCTTTCAACGCCCTCTATATCCATAAGGTTGCTTTCTATATCGCCGAGCTCTATTCTGTAGCCGTGAAGCTTTATCTGGAAATCAAGGCGACCCGTATAGTATAGCATATCTCCGTCAAAGAAACCGCTGTCACCTGTTCTGTAGTTTCTTTCTCCGGCTTCATCTTCGGCAAATACAGCCTCGCTCTTTTCTTTATCCCTGAAATATCCCTTGCTTACCGTATCTCCGGATATGATGATTTCTTTGTTTTCAGGGTCAAGGCTTATCCTTGTTCCCGGCTTTGCTATTCCTATCGGAAGCTCTTTACCGGATTCAATCATATCATCCGTTATTTCGACTGCCGTTACGGCTACCGTCGATTCCGTAGGTCCGTATGTATTTATTACGGCAGCTTCAGGAAAACGCATGCGAAGCTTCGCTGCAGTGCTCCTGTCAAGCTTTTCTCCGCAGAATATGAATGACTTGAGTTCAGGCATCAGCTCCGAGCTGAAATTGACATCAGAGAGGCAGAGATCGGCAAACGAAGGTGTCGATATCCAATAATTCGCATTGCTCTCGCCTAATGCCTTAAGAAGATCTCTCATTTCCTTCTGCATCTGCTTCGTCAGGCAAAATATCGTGCCGCCTGCCGAAAGTGCAGTATGTGTATCAAATACCGAAAGGTCAAACGAATACGGTGCCTGATTCATGTATATGCGTTCATCCTCTGTTTTCCCCTGAATGAGTTCAGAAGACCAGTCCGTAAACCTGCTTAACGCTTCATGCGAGATTTCGACACCCTTAGGCAGCCCCGTGCTTCCCGATGTAAATATTATATATATCGTATCCTCTGCGTTTACAGATGATGAGGTTTCCTGCGAAGCCTTATTTTCGCTTGCCCGTCTTATTTCATCAAAGCTCGCGAGCCTTCCGCCATTTATCTTCCCGGCGTATTCTTCGGCATTTTCTTCCGCTATCATGACAAGAGGATCATCTATTCTTTCGATTATGCTGTTTACTCTGTCTATCGGCGTTGTAATATCAACCGGGCAGTATGCATGTCCTGCTTCGGCACATGCCAGAAAAGAAACGTGCATCATTGGGTCTTTGTGACCTATAACGACTACCGGCTTTCCCTTCTCCGAGTTTGCCGCCACAAAGCACGAAAGCGATTTTGCACGGCTTATAAGCTCTCCGTATTTTATATATTTCCCACCTGAAATCACCGCAGTTCTTTCAGGATATTTTTCTGCAATTTTTTCTACCTTATCGAGAAATAGCATTTCCGTTCTCCTATTCTTTAGCTTGTGACAGTTTAACACACCATATAAGGTAAAGAAAGTACTTTCATAATAGTTTTACCTAACATTAAGGATATCGTAATATTTTTCACTTTTTCTCCACTAAATGCACATTTTGTCCATATTTGAAGCTTAAGCCCAATATAAAAACCGGAAAATGATATCGCCGTTTCCCGGTTTTTTATATCGTTTAAGTATATCCGTATCCGGCTTTATGCCGGCTCTTCTTCGGATTTTCCGAACAGCCTGATCGCCTTTCGGTTCTTAGCTTTAAGTACAAGGAATCTTGCAGCTACGGCAGCAAGCAGCACTGCGACGATGAGCGATAAAGTCAGCTTTGAGCTCGGTGCAAACAGTGTTCTCTCCGCAACGAATATGGCATTTTCGTTGCCACTCGCCTTAAATACGCAGAAGCTTCCGTCCTTTTTATATGCAACCGACTTCCACTTTCCGTCTGTCAGTACGTATATGTCGGCGTCTTTTCCACCCGTATTCCATCTCAAGGTATACTCGTCAGGCATTCTGAATGAGCCCTTAAGCTTCATTTCGTAAGCGTTTCCGCTTCCGGACGGCAGAGCCGCGCTTCCCGAATACTTAGATATGGAAAGCTCTGTACTGTTTGAAAATGCACCTTCTGCGAGAGCCACAGACATAGGCGAGTCTTTGCGCATGTCCTTTGATGCTATGATATTCTGTCTTGCGTTATACTGAGCCTCTATGACTGCGCTTCGCTTCATATTTTCGAAATCGAAGTCCTGACATACTCCTGCTGTTCCATCCTTTTCCGGCACTGCAGGAAGCTCATTCGGATCAAGGCTGTCTCCGTATGTGAACTCTATGACCTTGACCTCCTCGCCGTCCGCCATAAATGTGAGCTTAAGACTTCTGAATTTGTCAGGAAGAGCGTTCATGCTTAATAGATCCTCATATGTGACCTTCTGGCAAAGTCCGTCATAGCTTATGCCGTCTACGCCGCCTAGCTCATCACTTACGAAATAATTCTTGTCGAGATAAGTATCCGATTCCGCAAATTCCATCCATCCGGAAACGGCACCGCAGCATGCTGCCGTAATATCCGCATCTACGATAGAACTGCAATGATCTATATATTTCCCCTTGCCTGTTATGCCTCCGATATATTCGGTGCCTTCCAGAGCACACATCGAAAAGCACTTCTTTACCTTTGATTTGCTTAAGCCTGCGATTCCTCCGTAATATCTTCCCGAACCCTTTATGTTCCCGTAGTTCTGTGAAAGTACTATATTACCTATCTCGCAAAGACCTACAACGCCGCCTATGTTTTCTTTGCGGCCTTCAACCTCGCCGTCGTTTAGACAGTCTGTAACTATATTTCGGCAATAATACGTTGCAGTCGATATGCTGATGGTATCGTTTATACCCTTTGACAGAATCTTGTCTATATCAAAGTCAACTTCCGATCCCATGGTGCCTATTATTCCGCCGGCTCCTACATCTGCGCTTATCTTGCCTTCGTTGCTGCATCCCTCGACCTTGCCGTCCTTCATGCCTTCTTCGTCCTCATCGGATATATCATGCATGACTGTAAGCTCAAAATTACCCGATATCGCATTTGCAATCATTCCGAGTATCTTGTTGTAATGCTCGCTTATGCCTGCAAGGTCGCTCGAAAGCTGCTGAATCGCCGAGGTAAAGTTGTCGCCCATTATGCGTCCCGACTTGATTGCATTGTTTATCGCCTCAAGCTGCTTCGCCTGTTCAGCTTCCTCTGCCGCCTTCTGCGCTTCGCGCTCCGCCTTTTTGTTATTTATTATGTCTCTTGGAGTATCTCCGCTGAGGCCTGCCGCATTTTGGAGATTCGTCTTATCCTGATCGCTGACATTTCCCGAGGTTACATTGTCTATTGTTTCCGTGCCTACCGCATTTTCAAATTCGGTTGCCTTGTCAGTCGTTTTATCAAAGACTTCGCCAGCTTTCCCCTCGATGCCGCTTCCTTTTTTGTTCTTCAGATCATCCGGTGTAAGCTCAAAAGTTCCGTCCTTGACCTTTTTTACAGTGCCCGAGGTATCATAATATCTGTCCGATATTGCCATTCCGTAAACAGCACTGTTTGAAATATTATCTCCGAGCACCTTCGAATTGCTGTCGAGATTTGCAAGAGCTGCATCTGTCGCATTTTTCATTGCCGCAAGCTCCTCGTCAACGCTTGTGCTGTCCTGAAGGATAAGGAACGGTGTCATCTGCCCTACTACACCGCCGACATCTTCTCTTCCGAGTACCTCTCCCTTATTTACGCTGTCGGCAATATGACCGGACTGTCTTCCTGCAATTCCTCCGACATTAAAGCCGTAATGCTGGTATCCTATCGTTCCGGAGTTTTCACACGCCTTTACTATGCCCGTATTTATACCGCATATCCCGCCTATGTCTGATGCCGAGTTAAATTTCGTGTTTGACACGAGTTCTCTTCCGAGTATTTTATCGATTTCGAGAGCCTTAATATCGAGCGTATCCTGTATTATCTCGTTGTTTACGCCCGCCTTATTAACGCAGTATCCGACCGAGCCCGTGTTAAAGCCTGTTATTCCGCCCGAAAAATGCTTTGCAAGCACGCTTCCTTCCGTCGTACAGTCTTTGATTACGCCGTAGTTTTCTCCGGCTATTCCGCCTGTATTTGCCATGCCTTCGACATTGCCTGAGAATGTGCAGTTACCGATAAAGCCGTTATTCGTGCCGGCTATTCCGCCTACTGCGCTTTTGCTTCCGTTAGGTGAAACATCGCCCGTAACCTTGAGATTTATTATCTGTCCCTTTTCTGTTACATATCTGAAAAGTCCCTGATGTGAGCCGTTCGATGCACATGTAAAATTGCTTATTGTGTGTCCGTTTCCGAGAAAGGTTCCCCCGAACGACGGTACCGGCATGAATTTTCCGCCGCTCAGATCTATATCACCGTCAAGAGAAACGGTCTTGCCTTCAGAATAAGCCTCATCACTGCATGCAGCTGCAAATTTTTCGAAGTCATCTGCGGTTCTTATGTGAATATCTACATTTACCTCAGGAGCGGTTTCCGTAGAAGCTTGTGTGTCGGATATCTTTTCCTCTGCGGCCTTTTCGTTTGCAAAGGATAACATAGATATTCCCGATACAGAAAGCATCATCGCCATGATAAGCACTGTCGAAACAATCTTTTTTGTACGAATCCCCTTATTCTTCATTTTCAGCCGTCTCCTCATCTCTCTTGCAGTTTTCCACGGAGGCTTTGATCTCTCCGTCGAAGGAACCGTATATTTCACCGTCTATATATCCGTTTACATATCCTCTCACCTTGCCGTTTAAGACAACCTTGCCGGCAATATCGACAGTCGGTGCCTCGCTTTGGAGTGTAAATTTTGTTTTATGTATGAGCTTGTCTCCGAGAATTATAATCTGAGGAAGTACGCATAGGACAAGGATCATAGATACGAAAGTGCCCTTACCGAGATACACACCTACTGCCGATATGGTTTCGTTTGATGTTACGAGAGCTATTACCACTCCCGCCGATGTCAGCATGCTGCCTGAGCTGAATATCGTAGGAAACGCCGCTTCAAGTGCATATTTCATTGCGGTGTTAGCATCATATGTATTTCTGAAATCGAGGTATCTTCCCGAAATTACGATTGCGTAGTCTATGTTCGCACCCATCTGAATCGACGTTATTATCAGATATGTTACAAAGAACACGCTGTTTCCCGTAAAATACGGACTCGAAAAGTTTATGAATATACTTCCCTGTATTATCAGGAGCAGCAATATCGGAAGACCCGCAGATTTGAAGGTAAGGAGCAGAACCGCCGCCACAAATGTGACCGAGAGCAGGCTTATGAGCTTGTTATCGTCATCAAATGAGACCTTAAGATCTCTGCAGCTCGTCGTATCACCTACAATATGATATTTTGAGTATGTCCTTGCTGCCACAGATTTAAGTTCTGCAAGGTACTCGTAGCTTTCCTCACCTTCCGGCGCAATGTCCGCTTCCACAACTATGCGGCTCCATTCCTCGCTTTGTAGTTGTTTTCTTCCTTCTTCGAGATCCTTTTCGAGATCGTCAAGCTTCTTTTCGGTTTCTTCATCTATGTCGAGATAGACCTTTTCTTTGTTGTCTATCATATACTCAAAAATATCGAGAAGCGGGATCTTGTAATTATCCGTTCCTGTAAGTGCAAGTCCGAATTCTTTGTTTTCGAGCGCATAGCTCCTATAAAGCAGCACCGCCATTTCATAATCTATGTCTGCAAGCTCCGAAAATTCTCTCGGAGAAAGCTCGTCAAGAAGATTATAGTCGTCCTTCGCCTTGATGTCGGAAAGTCCCGTTACCGAAACAGTCTTGTCAAGCGACTTCACCTCACGAACGATCGTTTTCTCACCGTCTCCGTTACCTGACGGTACTATTATTGCAAATGTTGTTGTCTTACCGAATATCTCTTCTATCTTTTTCTCGGCAAGCTGTATTTCGTTGTGTCTCAAAGAATCAACCGAATCCTGATTGAATACGTAGTTTGTCTGCGTCGAAAAGAATGCCGCACAAATAAACACGACCAAAAATATCGGTGGTACAATGTGTTTTGTCTTTATAACAAACCTCGAAATGAAAGGAATCTCAGGCATATAGTTCCTGTGATGTGTCTTATCTATAAGCCCGGAAAACATCATTATCATTATAGGCATGAGTGTAAACACACACACCAGGCTTATCAGTATCGCTTTGATGAGTACAAATCCCATATCTGCACCGAGCTTGTATTTCATAAATGTCAGCGCAAGAAGACCGGAAACCGTCGTAAGACTCGATCCTGCAATTTCAGGAATAGCCTTTGACAGTGCCGCAATCACGGAGTCGCGCGGTGAAAGCCCGTTCCCGTCATGTTCCTCAAGGTATCTGTGCATCAGAATTATCGCATAGTCCATAGCAAGCGCAAGCTGCAAAACGACTGCGATGGAGTTAGTTACAAATGAGATTTCGCCGAATATGAAGTTCGTTCCCATGTTAAAGATTGCCGCAGCCCCGAAGGTTATGAGAAGCACCGGAATTTCGGCAAATGTATTGGATGTAAGAAGAAGCACTACAAGTATTATGCCAAAGGCAAGTACATCTACCACGAGCATCTCTCTGTCTATTATCTTCTTCAGAGGATTGCCCACATCCGTGCTTATATAGCTGTCGTACGGCTCAAGAAGAGTCTCAGTCTTTTCGAGTGCCTTGATGCTTACGCTGCTGTCCTTTGTTCCGTTAAATTTGATATCAAACAACGAGTAAGTATTCCAGTAGTGCTGCTCCGAATCGTCAAACTCAACCTCGTTTACTCCGCTAATATCGGATATGAGCGTCTTAAGCTGATCAGCCTGCTCAAAGGAAAGGTTATTCACCATTACCCTTGCCGTACCGTATGTGACAAATTCCTTTTCCATAATGTCAAGGCCTTGCCTCGTCTCGGTATCCTCGTCAAGATATTCCTCAAGACTGTCGTTAGTCTTTGCAAGTCCCGCAGTGAAAGCGCACACGAGAGCAAGCACAATAAAAACAATCAGAAGCATTCTCCTGTTGTCTGCAATAAATGCAGCAAAGCGTTCTACTACTGCGCCTTTGTTCTTTCTTTTCATTTGTTCTTTCTTAAAATAATAAAATAATAACTATCGCTGAAATAATGCCTGTCACTTTTACTGTGACCATGTAATTACATACCACTTATATTATATAATCGCGATCATCAACCGTCAATCACATATGCACAAATGAATGCAAAAAAACGACCGGCAATTTATGCCGGTAATGGTGGAGATAACGAGGCTCGAACTCGTGACCTCTTGACTGCCAGTCAAGCGCTCTCCCAGCTGAGCTATACCCCCGGGATTTTCTTTGCCTCTTATTTTATCACGGTGCTGTAGCTTTGTAAATCTCTTTTGCTCGCATAATAAGCTTTTCTTTATCATTTTCCGTCTCTCCGTCTATGACATCAAGAAGCAGTTTTTTCAACATATCTCCTATCTCTTTTCCCTCATTCATCCCTATCAGCTTAAGGTCATTCCCGTTTACAGCAAGCATTGTCTTAGAATAACATTCCCTGCCGTCCACGATTTCCTTTGCGATGCCTCGTATAACCTCCGTTTCTTCTCGCCGCTTCGTATATTCGGGCAGCTTTGCGGAGTCATCGGCATTTTTGAGATCAAGCAGCATGAAGAAAAGCTCTTCGCCTATCTTGTTCAGCGCACGCTTGACAGCACGCTTCGTAGGAAGTATCTCTCTGCCGTGCAGCCTGATAAGCTCCGTTATCTTATATCTCGTTTCATTGTCTGCATGAAAACGCCTAAGTATCAAATCCGCCTTTTCCGCACTCTTTGATGCATGACCGTCAAAATGACCTTCGCCAAGCTCATCCACCTTGTAGGTATCAGGCTTGCCGCAATCGTGAAGAAGCGCCGCCATACGAAGAATAGGGGTCTTAGGTGCTGCCGCCACAGCGTGAAGCGTATGCTCAAATACATCGTAGATATGATGTCTGTTATTTTGATCAAAGCCTACCATAGGCACTATTTCGGGAAGCACCTCGCCTATGATATCGTGGTAGCTTCTCAGAACCTCTACGGCAGCAGCTCCGCACAAAATACGCATCAGCTCCGAATACACTCTCTCGGCACTGACCGAGAGCAAAAGCCGCTTCTGCCTGCGCATTGCCGTTTCTGTTTTTTCTTCTATACCGAATCCCAATTTTGACGAAAATCTGAGTGCTCTCAGAATCCTTAAGGCATCCTCCTTAAATCTTTCATCGGGATTGCCGACAGCTCTTATTATCTTTTTTTCTATATCATCTTTGCCTGAAAAAGGATCCACCAGTCCGCGATCATCGTTATACGCCATCGCATTTATAGTAAAATCGCGGCGAGAGAGATCCTCTTCGACGCTTGATGCGAATTCGATTTTGTCAGGGTGTCTGTGGTCGCTGTATGTTGATTCTGTTCTAAAAGTCGTTACCTCAATATTTTCACCGTCTATTACCACGGTAACGGTTCCGTGTTTTTCTCCGGTGGGGATTACGCTGTAGCTCGAAAATATGCGTTTAACATCCTCGGGACTTGCCGAAGTCGTAATATCAACATCAGACGGTTCGAGTCCCATCAAAAAATCGCGCACACATCCACCGACTGCATACGCATCATACCCGAAAGCCTTAAGCTCGGAAATCATTTTTTTGATTTTTTCTTCTAAAAATATCTTTTCCATTGATATATTATACTTTCTGTTCGCATAAACATTCAAGTTTTTGTTATTTTTGCTAACTTTTTGGACAAAATACTGTTTAATATGTTATACTTTTATTCATAAGGAGTTAATAGACGATATAAAATGAAACGCTTTTTAAAATTTACTCTTTCTTCTATTCTATCCATGTGGGTCTTCGCCCTATACACGATGGTTGATGGATATTTTGTTGCCAACTATATAGGAGAAAACGAATTTTCAGCCGTCAACATAGCAATGCCTGTCATCACAAGCTTTTTCGCAATAGGAATCCTGTTCAGCATAGGTACGCAGGCAAGAGTCGGATTTCACCTCGGAAAAGGCGAGAGAAAAAGGGCAAACGAAATATTTTCTACATGCTTCGTAAGTCTCATAGCCATAGGTATCATATATTCTATCATAGTCTACGCTTCTGTAGACAAAATAATTTATCTGCTCGGTGCAAGCGAGCTTACGGCTTCATCCGTCAGGGAATACCTGTCAGTAATCGCTCCGTTTGCCGTATTCTTTATGACTACATATCAGCTGGAGGTGCTCGTTAAGGTCGACGGCTTCCCTCATATATCCGCAATATCCGTATTTCTTGCGGCGGTTACAAACATCGTTTTAGACTATATATTTATCGTGCCTATGCAGATGGGGGTATTCGGAGCCGGACTCGCAACCGGAATCGCACAGATCGTTTCCGCCCTGCTCATGCTATGCCACTTCCTCCGCGGACGCGGGCGAATAGGCTTTGTCGGCAAGATAGATTTGTCATGCCTAAAAAAAATAATTCCGCTCGGGGCAGGAGATGCAGTTACCGAAATATCTCTCGGCTACATCGTATTTCTATTTAATACGACTTTGCTGAGCATCATCGGTCAGGAGGGCGTAATAATCTACGCCACGATCTCCTATGTATCGTCCTTTGCTTCTGTTACAATGTCAGGAATCGCACAGGGACTCGCACCTCTTTTCAGCTTTGATTACGGCAAGGGTGCATACAAAAAGATAAGAAATCATATTGCCGGCGGCTTTATATTCATACTTGCAGTCAGCATGCTCTTTATATTTATCGCCAGGTTCTGGGCCGAGCCGGTCGTTGATTTGTTCCTCGAATCGGACTACGCCCTAAAGGAAAAAGCGATTGTCGCCCTTTCAAAGTATTCAACCGCTTATCTTTTCGTAGGATGTAATGTGCTTATCATCACGCTGTTCGCAAGCCTATCGAATGGTAAGACCGCTTTTTTCATATCGCTTCTCCGAACGCCTGTATCAATTACTATCGTAATGCTGGTATTCAGGAGCTTTGCCGGAGACTCCATATGGTTTGCGCTTACCGCGTCCGAAGCCATGGCATTTGCAGTTGCTGTCATGCTGCTCATCAAATATGCAATAAAACCGCTTAGACGCAAAACATCAAAAAATTAGCTGCATAAGCAACATATACGTAAGAGTGCCTGCTATGATAGAGAGCAGGCTCTTTTTCTTCCAGATCTGAAGTCCTGCCGTAACTGCAAGAGCTATGATTTCAGGTATACCGTACGGCGCACTTATTATATGAGTATCCTTAAGGCAGTATACGAGGAGCATACCCATTATTGCAAACGGCAGGTACTTACCCGTATATGCTATTACCTTAGGCGTCTTTCTGCCGCTGAAAATTATAAACGGCATACACCTTAGGCCGAATATTATCGCTCCCATAAGAAGAATCAAAAGAAGCGCATGTAAATTACTGTTCATCTATACGCCTCCTGAAAATCTGAAGTGTGATTACTATAGCTATCATCGACGGTACTATAAATTTGCCCGGTCCGAGCACGATAAGGAAAAATACCGAAATCAATATGCCGGAGATTGCCGGAATATGATTTTTCTCTTCTCTCCACTGATCGACAAAAACCGTGACAAAAAGCGCAGTCATTACAAATTCTATTCCGCGCGTATCAAAGGTCGCATTCATGCCTACAAGATTTCCGGCTATGCCTCCTACAATCCAGTAAAAATGGTCGAGGACTTCTATAAGGAGGATATAGGATATCGGATTGCTCCCTCTCGGCGGCTCGGATGCGCAAATAAGCGCGTAATTCTCGTCCGTCAGACCGAATATAAGGAAGGGCTTCTTGATTCCCGTTCCCTTGAATTTATCGATCATTGACAGTCCGTAGAACATATATCTCGCATTGATTCCGAGCGCCATCACCGCCGTCGTTATAAACGAAGCACCCGTGCTTATGAGGTCAACGCCGACATACTGCATCGTACCCGAATAAGCGGTCAGACTCATCAAAAATGCCCAGCCGACTCCGTATCCTGCTTTTGCAAGCAATATGCCGAATCCGAAACCCAAGACGAGGTATCCCGTCATAATAGGTATGGTTCTCAAAAAAACTCTTCTGAATAACTCTTTTTTCATAATTCAATTCTATCATTTCATCGCGCTTCCCTCAAGTCTGAAAACCCGATAGGATTGTTTTTATTGCAATGCGCGACGGTTTTGATATAATAAAATCAAACATTTGTGCGTTTTTATCATCTTAGGAGGTTTATTATGCAGGATATTCTCTATGGGCTTAATGAGTCTCAGAGGCTTGCAGTCACAACGACTGAAGGAATCATACGTGTTATTGCGGGAGCAGGCTCGGGAAAAACAAAGGCTCTTGCACACAGGTTTGCATATCTTGTCAATTACGGCGGAATAATGCCGGGGCATATTCTCTGCGTTACATTTACGAACAAGGCTGCAGGGGAGATGAAGCAGCGTATACACAATCTTACCGGAGACAGCGATACGGGCTACATCAATACATTTCACGGATTTTGCGTTTCCGTGCTTCAGGAGGACAGCTATGTCGTAAAATATCCGAAGAGCTTCCTCGTTCTCGATAATTCCGATATAGATGATATTCTGTCTATAATCTACGAGGAACGCGGTCTGACGCTTTCCGACATGACTTTTTCCCGTGCCCGCGACATGATCGAAATAAAAAAGCTTCTAAGCGAGCCTGATTACTATCTCGATGTAATAAATATGTCGCTTGACCACCTGAAAGAAAAATACAGCGCATCCTCTGATGTAGCTGATATAATTTTTTACGGATATCTTTATCATGCGAAAAAATGCTTTGCACTCGACTATAACGACCTTATCAAATTTACGCTGTATATATTTCAGCAGGATCGGGATGTAAAGCATAAATGGCAGCAGCGCCTCGAATATATAATGATCGATGAGTTTCAGGACATCGACGAACTCCAGTATCAGCTGATGCGCGTGCTTTGCGGTTATCACAGAAATCTGTTCATAGTCGGAGACCCCGATCAGACAATATACACATGGCGCGGTGCAAATACGAAGTTCCTTATGAATTTTGACAGAGATTTCCCGGAAACCAAAACTATCATGATGATGGAGAACTATCGTTCCACTCCGGAAATAGTGGCTGCGTGCAATTCCCTCATATCCAACAACAAGGACAGAATCAAGAAGGATATAAAGGCTATGGGAAGCTCCGGCAATAAGCCGCTTTGCCACTACGCCGCAGATCCTCACGAGGAGGCGGTCTGGATTGCCGATAAGATTTCAGAGCTCGCTGCATCCGGCGTGTCATACAGAGACATCGCTATACTGTACAGAGCGCACTACATGAGTCGTAGTCTCGAAGAAGTTTTTATAGAGAGAAAGCTTCCGTATAAGATATACAGCGGCGTCGGCTTCTTTGATCGCGCCGAAATAAAGGACGCTTTATCATATCTCAGAATGATTTCTTACCGCGATGACCTGTCATTTCTCAGAACGGTAAATCAGCCTAAGCGCAATATCGGCAAAAAGAGAATCGCTTATCTAAAGGATTTTGCTGAATCCCACAGATGCACGCTGTTTGAAGCCCTTAAGCTGTGCTGCGAAGAGGAAACATTCAAGTCTACCGGTGCTATCGAGTTCATAGATCTCATCGAATCTTTTTCGGCATCAATGTACGGGGTTCCTATCTCCGATGTCTTGTCCGCTCTCATGGACAGAAGCGGCTACGAAAGAATGCTGCGTACAGAAGGCAATCAGGAACGGCTCGATAATCTTGCAGAGCTTAAGCAGTCAATATTCGATTTTGAAACCTCAAGCGGCGAAGAATGCGATCTCGGATATTACCTGTCACATGTCGCAATGTTTACAAACGAAGACGCAGACGCTTATGGCGATAAGATAAAGATGATGACCGTACATGCAGCCAAGGGCCTGGAGTTCCCTAACGTCTTCCTTTGCTGTCTGGCCGAAGGTTCATTCCCTGTGCGTAAGACGGTTACTCTTGCCGGCATGGAAGAAGAAAGACGCCTTGCCTTCGTTGCCATGACAAGAGCCGAAAAAGAGCTTTTCCTTACGACATCGGAAGGTCGCGGCTTTGACGGATCGCCGAAATATCCTTCGAGATTTCTTCTCGATATAGACGAAAGGCTGCTCGATTTCACGCATAAGCCGTCTGATACGCTTATCCAAAACGCAAAAAGAAGTATTGAACTTGGTGACAGATTCCTTCGCATCAACGACCCCGACGATCTTCTCAGAATAGGAGCGAGGGTTCGTCACATGATATTCGGTGAAGGCTCAATAACCGAAATCAACATGAATTCCTGCACATATCTCATACAGTTCGACAGTCTGGATACGACTCGTGAAATTTCATGGAAAGCTAAATTAGAAGAAATATAGACTCATGTAACATTTCAAAAAGCGCACCCTCTTTGTGAAGATGCGCTTTTGTAATTTTGTCGATTGAGAATGTGTTTCCTACATCATTCCCATGCCGCCCATGCCTCCCGGAGGCATTGCTGCTGCAGGATTTTCTTCCTTGATGTCAACGATACCGGCTTCCGTTGTAAGGAGCATTGCCGAAGCTGATGCAGCGTTCTGGAGTGCGGATCTTGTAACCTTTGCAGGGTCTACTATTCCGTCCTTGATCATATCGACATATTGCTCGGTTGCCGCATTGAAACCTATTCCGGCTTCGTGCTTCTTGACCGCTTCCACTACTACGCTTCCTTCGAAGCCTGCATTTTCCGCAATCTGTCTTACAGGCTCTTCGAGAGCTCTCAATATGATTCTTGCGCCGGTGCGTTCGTCGCCTTCGAGCTTCTCTGCATATTTGCATACCTCAGGGATAGCGTTTGCCATTGCAACACCGCCGCCTGCAACGATGCCCTCTTCAACGGCTGCCTTTGTGGCATTGAGAGCATCCTCAATTCTGAGTTTTCTTTCCTTGAGTTCCGTTTCAGTAGCCGCACCGACCTTGATGACAGCAACGCCGCCCGAAAGCTTTGCAAGTCTTTCCTGGAGCTTTTCTTTGTCGAATTCGGAATCGCTTTCGCTGAGCTGCTTCTTTATCGAGCTCACTCTGTTGTCGATTTCCGTCTTATCTCCCGTACCGCCTACGATGACAGTTGTATCCTTGTTGACCTTTACAGTTGATGCAGTTCCGAGCAGATCCAAGGTAGCTTCCTTGAGATCATATCCGACTTCTTCGCTGATAACCGTACCGCCTGTAAGGATAGCTATATCCTCGAGCATTGCCTTCCTTCTGTCACCGAATCCCGGAGCCTTTACGGCAACAACATCAATTATGCCCTTCAGCTTGTTGATGACGAGAGTGGCAAGTGCTTCGCCCTCTACGTCCTCAGCTATAACGAGGAGCTTTCTTCCCTGCTTTACGATCTGCTCAAGAAGTGGAAGGAGTTCCTGGATATTTGTAATTTTCTTGTCTGTAATAAGGATGTACGGATTATCTATAACAGCTTCCATCTTGTCCGTATCCGATACCATGTAAGCCGAGAGATATCCTCTGTCAAACTGCATACCCTCTACTACGTCAAGAACTGTTCCGAGTGATTTTGACTCTTCAACCGTAATGACACCGTCGCGGCCTACCTTTTCCATTGCCTCTGCAATGAGTCCGCCGATTTTCTCGTCAGATGCCGAAACAGCCGCTACCTGAGCAATGCTGTCCTTTGTTTCCACCTTGTGCGAATTCTTTTTGATTTCGCCTACTGCCACCTCTACAGCTCCTTCTATTCCGCGCTTGAGCACCATAGGGTTTGCTCCTGCAGCGACGTTCTTGAAGCCCTCTTTGATTATGATTTGAGCGATAAGTGTTGCTGTCGTAGTTCCGTCACCTGCCACATCATTAGTCTTTGTTGCAACCTCCTTGACGAGCTGAGCGCCCATGTTCTCCGTTGCATCCTCAAGCTCGATTTCTCTTGCTATTGTAACACCGTCATTGGTGATAAGCGGTGAACCGTATGTCTTGCTGATAAGAACGTTTCTGCCCTTTGGTCCAAGTGTGATCTTGACCGTGTTTGCCAATTTATCTACGCCTGCCTGAAGCTTCCTTCTGGCATCTTCTCCATAAAAAATGTCTTTTGCCATTTTGTAATCCTCCTAAAACCAAGTTCTTATTTTACAGTCGCAAGTATATCCGACTGGCTCATGATCGTGTATTCTTCGCCGTCATATTTGATGTCTGTTCCGCCGTATTTGGAAAATACGACCTTGTCTCCGACTGCTACTTCTATAGGCTCATCCTTAGTTCCCGGGCCCACCGCAATGACTTCCGCCATCTGAGGTCTTTCCTTTGCGGAGCTTGAAAGGATGATGCCTCCCTGCGTTTTCTCTTCCGCTTCCAATTTCTTGATCAAAACTCTGCTTCCGAGCGGTTTGATTCCGATACTCATGATATTACCTCCTGATATGTAAATTATTATTTGACCGTTCATCTGTTAGCACTCTATATGCATGAGTGCTAACCACATTACTTATTGTATGACCTTACCCATACAATGTCAATAGTATTTCCTAATTTTTTTGCTCTCTTATGTAATAAAACAGGTACTGCTGTGCATATCCCGAAAGCTCGCCATAGCATTTCTTTGCAAACTCGGCCATACCTTTTTTGTCCTCTTCGTCAAAGCCGTACATGACGTTCATTACGCGCTTTACCCATACGTCTATCGGGAAGCTCTCCGTCATGCCCATGCCGAAAAGTGCTATACAGTTTGCCACCTTCGGTCCGACTCCGCATAGCTGAACAAGCCCCTCATAATCATTCGGCAGCCCCTTCTCGCATACCTGTCTTCCGGTTTCGATAAGGTATTTTGCCCTGTAGCCGAGCCTGACAGGTGCAAGCTCTTCAACAGTCATAGATGAAAGCTTCTCAGGGGAAGGAATATCAAAAGGAGCAAGACCGCATATATCGTCTGTACCCTCCAAGGCAAGCGGCTCGCCACACAATCTGGAGAGATTTTCTATACACCCCTTTATTCTCGGTATATTGTTATTCTGCGAAATTATAAAATCCACTATAGCTTCCCAAAGATCCTGCTTAAGTATCCTGATACCCTCGCCTCCGCTTATCGCCTTTTTCATTACAGGATCGTCAGCCGACAGAGTTTTTTTGATTTCACCGTAATCCGTATCCAAGTCAAGGTAGCTTTTCCATATTGCATCAAAATCATCGTCTGACGACTTGCCGCAGACGGTTTTGATCGTGAGGAGATCATCTGCCGAAAGCGACATATTTACTATACGTCCTTTTGCAATTCCCGTATAT